>CAMLHI010000454.1 GCA_946479705.1 uncultured Oxalobacteraceae bacterium | reverse complement strand
TCGTGGTGCCGATCGATCCGCAGTCGAAGCCGGCACAGGTCGAGCATATCTTGCGCGACAGCGGTGCCCGCGTTCTGGTCACGTCGCCTGCGCGGCTGGCCGTGCTCGATCTGGTGCTGGCGCGGTGCCCGGCGTTGCGCCAGGTAGTACATACCGGTGCGGAAACGCTGTCGCTGCAGGGACTGCGAGTGCAGCGCTGGACCGATACCCTGGACAACGGAACCCGGCCTGCGCACCGCTGCAT
Organism: uncultured Oxalobacteraceae bacterium; assembly: GCA_946479705.1. Next base: position 2,856 of record CAMLHI010000454.1, on the reverse strand, counting down.
CGAGAGCGATGTCGCCGCCTTGCTCTACGTGAGTGGCGCCAGCGGCTTGCCGAAAGGCGTGGTGGTATCGCACCGCAATCTGGTCGCGGGCGCGCACAGTCTGGCGCGCTGCCTCGGCAATAGCCATCAAGACCGCATCCTGGCGCTGCTTCCATTTTCCAGCGCCGACGGCCTGGCCCAGTTGACCAGCGCCTTCGCTTCCGGTGCGGCGGTGGTGCTGATGAATCCCCTGCTGGTGCGCGATATTCCAGACATGGTCGCGCGCGAGCGCATTACCGGACTGGCCGCGACGGCGCCATTGTGGACTCAGTTGGCCGCGCTCGAGTGGCACGGATGCCTGCGCCTGCGCTATCTCACCAATGGAGGGGGCGGGCTGGCGCCGGCTACCGTGGCGGCGCTGCGGGCACGGCTGCCGCATAGCGCCGTGTACCTGATGCATGGTCAGGCCGAGGGATTTTGTGCCACGTATCTCGCGCCGCACCAGTTGGCCCGGCGCGCCAATTCGATCGGCAAGGCCTTGCCGAATGCCGAAGTCATGGTGGTTGCGCCGGATGGGCGCCAGTGCGCCGCCAACGAGCCCGGTGAACTGGTACAGCGCGGCCCGCTGGTGGCGCTCGGCTACTGGAACGATCCAGCCGCGACTGCCGAGCGCTTCCGCCCTCTGCGCCCGCTTGGCGCCGTTGCGGTCGCCGAAATCGCCTTGTGGAGCGGCGACACGGTGCGCATGGATGAAGACGGCTATCTTTATTATCTCGGCCGGCGCGACGACCTGATACTGACCGGGGGCCATCGGGTCGGTCCCAGCGAGGTGGAGGAAGTGGTGTGCGCCACTGGCCTGGTGACCGAGGCCGGTGCGATCGGTGTTCCGCATCCGGTCCTTGGCCAGGGCATCGTGGTGGTTGCGCAGGCCCGCGCCGGGATCGACGTCGATTGCGCGGTGCTGATGGCGGCCTGCCGCGCCAAATTGCCCGCATCGATGCTGCCGGTGCGCATCGTGTTGCGTGATAGTGGCTTGCCGCGTACACCCGACGGAATGCTTGACCGGTGCGCGCTGCGCGCCGAGTTGACGGCCCAGGCCTGCGCGCTGCCGTGAGTATTGTGCGCTATGTCGAACGTGAGCACGAGGTCGGCGCGGCGCGCGCCGTCCATGCCAGTGTCCTGGCGGTACTGGGCCAGCGCGGGATGGCTGCCTTTCCGCTGCGGGTCGGGCAAGTGGCCTGCGGCGACGGCAGCGCATGCCGACTGTGGGCAGCACGAGGACATGAGGTATTTGGCGTGGATGAGAGCCACGCCTTGATCACGCTGGCGCGCAGGCACGCCCGCGACGGGGGACTGGAGATCAGCTTCGACGTGGCATCGACGACGTCCTTGCCATGGCCTGATTGCAGCATGGACTTATGCCTGCATGAGCATGCACCGGCACCTGGGTTCTGGCGCGACATCGGTTTGGATGAAATGGTGCGTGTGCTTAAGCCGGGCGGGGCCTTGCATTTCACCTGCGCGGATCCAGACACCGCCAGCAGCTTGCGCGCACGCGGGATGCTGGTGCTGGGACGCTTCGATCTGGCGCGCGAGGAGGCCGGCACGCGCCTGGCGCGGACCCGGTGGCTGCTGATGGGGGCCATGGCGCGCCTTGGACTGGTGCGCAAGATGCAGCGCACCGGCGGCGCACTGCTGGCTTTCAGAACGGCGCTGTGAGGAGATTGCCGGCCATGCGCAGCAGGAATCCACTGCTGCTGCGGTCCCAAGGAGTGAAGCGCGGTAGCTCGTAGGGATCGGTGCTGGCGCGCGCCGCGCCCCATGCTGTCGTGACGGCAGCGGCGAAGCCCTGTGAGCGCAGCATGTTGGCATGGCGTTGCTCGAAATCGCGCCCGGGCCGCCCGTTGGGGTAGGCGAACAGGGTGACCGGGGCCTGGATGACGTCTTCGAGCCGCGCACGGCCGGCCGCGATTTCGGCACGCGCATCGGCATTGGACAGTCCGGTGAGCACCGCATGGTTGACGGTATGGGCGCCGATGTCCATGCCGGCCCTGTGCAAGGCCAGCAACTGGTCCGGACACAACATGGCGCCGCAAGCGCGGCGGGCCATGGCGGCCACGCGCTCGATCCGTTCGCGTGGCGGCAGGGCCTTGAGCGTCTCGATCAGCATGTCGATCACCGCCCTGCGGCGGCCGCTGCAGGCAATGTCGTAGGTGCCGAAGCCGCTCTTGCCGAGGTTGAGCCGCTCACCGGGCGCATTGCGCACGGTGTCGATGACGGTGTCGCTCCACAGGCCGCCGCCGTCGAGAAAAGCACTGGCGACGAAGAAGGTGGCGCTCACGCCGTAGCGCTGCAGCAGCGGCAGCGCCACTTCGGCGCTGTCGGCGTAGCCGTCGTCGAAGGTGATGCAGGCGGCGCGGCTGGGCAGTGTGTGCTCGCGCAGGCGGCGCACCGCCACGGGCAGGGGCAGCACGCGAAACCAGCGCGTCAACAAGCGCAGGTGGTGTTCGAAACGGTGCGCGTCGACGCACTCGGGGAACAAGGGATCGGGACGGGCGGCGACGCGGTGGTAGATGAGGATTGAGAGGGGAAGCTGCATGGAATGCTTTCGGCGCTCGAGTCAGGTCGGGCTGACGCCGCGCGTGCACGGCGGCCGGTCGGGACGGGTCAGCGCATCGTAGACCGCCAGGTAATTGCGGGCCATTTCGGGAAGGCTGTGGCGGGCAATCACGCGGCTGCGCGCGCGCATGCCGTGGCGGGCGCCCATTTCGGGGATGCGGCAATAGTCGGCGATCGCCGCTGCCATCAGCTCGGGCGCACGCGGCGGCACCAGGATGCCGGTAAAGCCGGAATGCACCAGGATCGGATTGCCCCCCA
>CAMLHI010000453.1 GCA_946479705.1 uncultured Oxalobacteraceae bacterium | reverse complement strand
GAATTCCGTTCCCAGTCCGAGCAGTGCGGCACCGGTTATCAAACCCTGATCAACGCGGCGCTGCGCACCCGCATCGCGGCCATGTCGGCCAGCGAGTAAACCGTCGCGGACCAGTCACAGCGGGGCGCGCTTTTGCGCCGCCCCACGCGAATTTATAACAGGTGGCAATAATTATGCTAATCTTCCCGCTCTTTTAACCCGGGAGGAAGTGTATGAAAAAAGGCGAACTGATTGCGGAATTTGCGAAGCGCACCGAGATGTCCGGCGCGGCTGCAAACGGCGCGGTTAACACGATCATCGAGATCATCACCGAGCGCCTGAAAAAAGGCGATACCGTCGGCATCACCGGTTTCGGTACGTTCTCCATTTCCAAGCGCGCCGCGCGCAAGGGCCGCAATCCAGCGACCGGCGCGCCAATCAAGATCGCTGCTTCGAAGACCCCAAAATTTTCGGCTGGCGCAACCCTCAAGGCTGCCGTCAATCCAAAGAAGAAGTAATTCGATTCAGTCGTCTCTTGTAGTGCCTCGCGCGGCTGCCGTCTTCGGTGGCCGCGCGCCGTTTTCGGCTTCACTTTCCTGGACCCGCCATGCTCCTGTCGACCTGGATCACCTTCGTCATCGCCGCCATGCTGATCGCCATTTCACCCGGCTCGGGCGCGGTGCTGTCGATGACCCATGGGCTGGCCTACGGCCTGAAGAAAGCCAGCGCCACCGTGCTGGGCCTGCAGATCGGCCTGCTGCTGGTGCTGGCGATCGCCGGCGCCGGGGTCGGTTCGCTGCTGCTGGCCTCCGAGCTGGCTTTCAACATCGTCAAGACCGTCGGCGCGCTGTACCTGATCTATCTGGGCGTGTGCCAGTGGCGCGCCAAGGCCGCGCCGATGGCCGGTACCGACGGCGTCACGGCGGCCTCGGTACCGGGCTTCGGCAAGCGCGTCCTGACCGGCTTCCTGACCAATGCCACCAATCCCAAGGGCATTATTTTCATGGTCGCAGTGCTGCCGCAATTCATTACCCGGCACGCGCCGCTGCTGCCGCAACTGGCCATCCTGGGCGTGACCATGGTTGCCATCGATACCGTCGTCATGCACAGCTACGCTCTGCTGGCCGCTTCCATGCAGCGGTTTTTCCGCGACGCGCGCGCGCTGCGCAAGCAGAACCGCTTCTTCGGCGGCGTGCTGATGCTCATCGGCGCGGCCTTGTTCTTTGTGAAACGCAGTGCGCCCGCATAAGCCCCATGTGCAACTTTCTGTAACCCGGGTTGTCGGTACGCCGCCCCGGGCGTTAAATCGATATGTGGCGTAGTCCTTCGCCATGCCGTCTGTCCGTCCCTCTGGAGTCCATCATGACTAACCGTTTTGCGAAAACCGTCACGCTGCTGGCGCTGTCGGTCCTGTCCACGCTTGCACTGGCCGACGTGCCGGGCCGGGTCGGCCGCATCTCGGTATCGGAGGGCCAGGTCAATGTCAGCTCCGAAGTGGGCGAACAGGCCGACGCGGCGCTGGTCAACTGGCCGGTGACCACGCACAACCAGATCACCACCGCGCGCGGCGCGCGCACCGAAGTGCGGGTCGGCTCGACCGCCATCCGGCTCGACGGCGATTCCGCGCTGGACGTGGTCGAACTCGACGACGACAGCCTGCGCCTGCACCTGCACTACGGCAGCATCAGCGTGCGGGTGCGCAATCCCGACGTGCTGCGCGGCTTCGAGCTGACCACCCCGCAGGGCCGCGTGCGCCTGCAGGAAGCGGGCCGCTTCCGCGTCGATGCCGAGCGCCAGCCGGACACCAGCGTGGTGACCGTGTTCGAAGGCGTGGCCACGGTCGACGGGGCCGGCTCCGCGCTGACCCTGCGCGCCGGCCGCCGCGCCGAGCTGCAGCAGGACGACATCCGCACCGCTCTGGCCGTGCGCGACGGCTTCGACGACTGGGCCCTGCTGCGCGACCGCCGCGACGAGCGCGCCGTGTCGGAACGCTATGTCACCAGCGAAATGACCGGCTACGAAGAACTGGACCAGAACGGCATCTGGCGCGACGACGCCGAATACGGGCCGCTGTGGATGCCGCGCACCGTCGCGAGCGGCTGGGCGCCTTACCGCGACGGCCGCTGGACCTACCTCGAACCGTGGGGCTGGACCTGGGTCGACAACGCCCCCTGGGGTTACGCGCCCTTCCACTACGGCCGCTGGGTGATGGTCAACCAGCGCTGGTGCTGGGCGCCGGGGCGCAATGTCGGCCGCCCGGTCTGGTCGCCCGCGCTGGTGGGCTGGGTCGGCGGCGGCAGCTGGAGCGTGAACTTCGCCAGCGGCGGGACGCGCCGCGCGGCCCCGGCGCAGGGCTGGTATCCGCTGACCCCGCGCGAGACCTTTGTGCCGCATTACCGCGTCTCGCAGGACCATCTCCGCTACATCAACCGTGGCGCGCGCGACGACGACAAGCATCGCGAACCACGCGATCAGCGTCACGAAGGCTTGACAGTGGTGCCGCAGGAACATTTTGCGCGGCGGGTGCCGGTGGTGGTGCCGATGGTGCCGAAAGCCATGGTCACCCCGCTGGCGCTGCAGGGCGCCCAGCCGGCCCGTCCGCCGGTGCCGGAAGGCATGCGCCGTGAAGTGACGATGCCCTACCCGGAGCGCCGCGATGGCGTGCGCGGCGCGCCGCGCATCGAGCGCAACGCCGACGACGGCCGCCCGCTTCAGGCCAGCGAACGGCATGACGAGAACCGCGCCAATGGCCGTGCCGAGCGCGCCAATGACCGCCGCGGTGACGAGCGCCGTGACAACGACCGGCGCGATGAGCGCCGTGCGCCGGTCGCCACCGTGCCGGCTCCGGTGCTGCAAGCCCAGCCGCAGGTGGTGGCGCAGCCGCAAGCCATCGTGCAGCCGCAGCAGCAAGCCCAACCGCCGCGCTGGGGCGCGTCTCCTGGGCGCCAGGACGACCGCAACGAGGCCTTGCGCGCGCGCTACGAAGCCGAGCACGACCGGGACCGCGACCGGGACCGGCGCCAGCAAGAGCACAATCAGCGCCAGGCATCCCAGCCGCCAGTGCAGCAGGTACAGCAACAGCCGCAGCAGCAAGCGCAGCCCGCCCCGCGTCCGGTGATGATGCC
>CAMLHI010000452.1 GCA_946479705.1 uncultured Oxalobacteraceae bacterium | reverse complement strand
GTGGCCGTGAGGACGTCGCCGAACTTGGTGAACTCGGTCTTCACCGCGCCCAGCACCTGCCACACTTCGGACGAGCGCTTTTCCAGCGCCAGGGTGCGAAAGCCCATCTGCAGGCTCGATAGCAGCGCCGACAAGGTCGACGGCCCGGCGATCGACACGCGCAGGGTGCGCTGCAGCTCGTCGGCCAGGCCGGGGCGGCGCATGACTTCGGCGTACAGCCCTTCGGTGGGCAGGAACAGGATGGCGAAATCGGTGGTGGCCGGGGGCGCCAGGTACTTCTCGCAGATGGTTTTCGCTTCCAGCCGCACCGCGCGTTCCAGTTCGCGCCCGGCCAGCGCCACGCCGTCGGCGTCGGCCCGTTCGGCCGCATCCACCAGCCGTTCGTACTGCTCCTTGGGGAACTTGGCGTCGATCGGCATCCACACCGGCGCGCCGCCTTCGACCTGGCCGGGCAGCTTGATCGCGAACTCGACGCGCGCGCCGCTGCCGGCCACGGTCTCGACGTTCTTGGCGTACTGGTCGGGCGTGAGCACCTGCTCGAGCAGCATCTCGAGCTGCACTTCGCCCCAGGTGCCGCGCGTCTTCACATTGGTCAGCACGCGTTTCAGGTCGCCCACGCCGATGGCCAGTTGTTGCATTTCGCCCAGGCCCTGGTGGACCTTCTCGAGCCGCTCGGAGACCTGGCGGAACGATTCGCTCAGGCGCGTCTCCAGGGTCGCATGCAGTTTCTCGTCCACCGTGCGGCGCATTTCTTCCAGCCTGGCGGCGTTGTCGGTCTGCAGATCGCCGATCTTGGTTTCCAGCGTGGCGCGCACTTCCTGCATGCGGCGGGCGTTCGACTCGGTCAGCGTGCCGAGGGTCTGGTTGAGTGTGTCGGCAAAGCGCTTGAGCGCGGCGGCCTGCTCTTCGCGTCCGCTGGCGCCGAGCTGATGCAGCTGCTGGCGCATGCTGTCGAGCTGCTGGACCAGGGTGCCGGCGAGCTCCTGGCGGGTGGCCTGGGCGCTGCCGTGCACTTCGCTGCGCAGCAGTTGCTCGATGCGGTCGAGGCGCGCGCCGTCGATGCCCTGGCCGCGCCCGCGCAGCAGCAGCAGCGCGGCCTGCAGCAGCACGGCCAGCACGGCGACGGCCAGCAGCACGATGAACTGGGTGTCGGACATCAATCGGCCTTGTTGCGCATCCAGTCGGCGGTGCCGTAGAACGACTCCATCAGGCGCAGGCGCAAGCCTTCCTCGATGCCGACATCCTCCATGGCCCAGGCCATGGCGCGCAGCCACTGATCGCGCTCGCTGGTGCCGATGGCGAACGGCAGGTGGCGCGCGCGCAGGCGCGGGTGGCCATAGCGCTCGACGAACAGGTCCGGGCCGCCCATCCAGCCGGACAGGAACATGAACAGTTTGTCGCGCGAGCCGTCGGTGGCCGGCGGATGCAGCGCGCGCAGGCCGGCGAACTCCGGTTCGAGTTCCATCAGGTCGTAGAAACGGTCGACCATCTCGCGCACGCGGGCTTCGCCGCCGATGACGTCGTACAGGGTTTGGGGTTCGGGCTTGGTGTCTTCCATGCCCGCCATGATAGCGCACGATCTACACCAGGGTAAGGCGGCGCTGGCGGCGCGAGGACGACCAGCTGGCGACATCGAGCTCGCCGCGCATGTCGGCGCAGGCGGCCAGCAGGCGCTCGGCCTGCGCCTCGCTGATGCCGCTGTTGAGGGTCAGGCGCACCAGCGCGCGGTTCTTCGCCGTGGCCGGGGCGCAGAACACCGCGCCGTAGACGCCGCGCCGTTCGAGCGCCTTGCGCAGCGCCAGCACCTGCGGCTCGGTGCCGGCTTCGAGCGCGATGATTTGCTCGGTGCCGTCGCTGACGTTGTAGCCGAGCGCCTGCAGGCCGGCGCGCACATGGGCGGCGGTGCGGTGCAGCGCCAGCCGGCGCGTATCGGCGGCGGCGATGAAGTCGAGCGCGGCGTCGAACCAGGCCAGTTCGTGCTCGAGCAGGCAAGAGCTGAAAATGGCATGGCGCGACTCGGACAGGAAGTAGCCCTTGAAGCGGCTCGAGCAGGTCAGGAAACCGGCGCGCCCGGCGAAGGCCTTGGCCAGCGAGGCGGTGCGAAAGTGCACGCGCTCGGCCAGGCCCATGCCGACCACGATGCCGGCGCCGCGCGGGCCGTGGGTGCCGAGCGAATGCGATTCGTCGACGATCAGGATGCTGCCGCTGCGTTCGGCAATATCGACGATCTCATGCAGCGGGGCGATGCTGCCGTTCGTGCTGTAGAGCGCGTCGACGACGATCACGCCAGCTCCGTGGCGCGCCACCTGGCGGCGCAGGTGGTCGGCATCGTTGTGCAAGAAAGCGATGCCGTTGGCCTGGGCCGACTGCACGCCTTCCCACAGCGAGGCGTGGGCCAGCATGTCGAGGTAGACCGGCACGCCGGGCGCGGCCAGGGTCTGGAGCAGGCCGACATTGGCTGCCCAGCCCGACTGGGCCAGCACGCCATCTTCGGCCTGCATGAAGCCGGCCAGCTTGGCTTCGAGCCGGTGCTGGCTGCTGCCCTCCTGCAAAAATACCGAGGACATCAGCATGCCGGCCTGGCTGGCGCGCAGGCTGTCGGCCTGGGCCCGCAGCAGCTCGGGCTGGCCGGAAATGCAGAGGTAATCGTTGCCGGCCAGCATGATGGCATCGGCCGGCGCGGGGGCCCACACATGCAGGTGCTCGCCACCAAGCAATTTTTCTACCCTTGTCACATAATGCTCATCCATACGACGCGTGACGAAGGCAGGCAGAATGTGTTCAGCAGATGGACGACCCGTGGCTTGATCTTGCGCAGAAAACATGATTGCTCCTTAATAAAGAAATCTTCATTTTCTGCCGGCAGCTTTTGTCAATCGGTTAACATGGTTGTTTGTTGATCTAAATCAAATTGATATGCATCAATTGGTTACAGAATGAAACATTCATTCATTTCCCGCATAGCTGGCCTGACAACTTTTGGAAGGTCGAGACTGGCCGGTACCCGCGTTGTCAAGTCCATGGGCATAGTTGCAAGTACCTTGAATGCCCTTGCCCAGCCGCTGCGCCAGGCATTGGTCAATTTCCTGCTCCGCCACGAGCGGC
>CAMLHI010000451.1 GCA_946479705.1 uncultured Oxalobacteraceae bacterium | reverse complement strand
GCGCTGAGTGCGCGCAAGCTGAGCCCCGACGCCATCGGCCAGCTCGGGCGTGCGCCTTTCGAGATCTATCAGCTCGATGCCACTGCCTATCCCGGCAACAGCGGCAGCCCGGTGTACGATCCGGCCACCGGCGTGGTGCACGCGGTCATCAACATGGTGTTCGTGAAAGGATTGAAGGAAAGCGCGATCAGCAGCCCGAGCGGGATCACCTACGCGGTGCCGGTCCAGCATGTGCGCGATTTGCTACAGCGTGCGTCGGCGCGGGCGAAATAGTGCGGCCGTCGCGCGCATCGGGCGGGTGCTTTCGTTTACAATAAGAAGCACTTATTAATTTACCTGGGGAAAGTCAATGTTCCCAGCGATAATAATTCAGTCCGATGCCGGAGTTGGCGTATCGGAAAACCACAGGAGTCTGGCGTGAACGCTTTACAAAAAACCAAGATGTTGCGTGGGCTGGCTGCGCTGGCAGTCATGGCCTCGGGCTTGCTGCTGGGCGCTTGCGCGTCCGCGCCGCCGGCCGCGCCGGCCAGTGCCAGCACGCCGGCCTCCGATTACCTGATTGGCCCTGGCGATGGCGTCAATATCATTGTGTGGCGCAATCCGGAAGTGTCGATGTCGGTGCCGGTGCGTCCGGACGGCAAGATCACCACCCCGCTGGTCGAAGACTTGCCGGCGGCCGGCAAGACCCCGTCGCAGTTGGCGCGCGATATTGAAAAGTCGCTGGCCAAATTCATCCAGCAACCGGTGGTGACGGTGGTGGTCACCAATTTCGTCGGCACCTATGGCGAGCAGATTCGCGTGATCGGCCAGGCCGCCCGTCCGCAGGCTCTGCCTTACCGGACCGACATGTCGCTGATGGACGTGCTGATCGCCGTCGGCGGCGTGACCGAGTTTGCATCCGGAAACAAGGCCAGCATCATCCGCAACGTCGATGGCAAATTGCAAAAGCTGCCGGTGCGCTTGAATGACCTGATCAAGGATGGCGACATGGCGGCCAATGTCAATATGCGTCCGGGCGACGTGCTGGTGATCCCGGAAAGCTTTTTCTAGCGCGCTGTCGAGAATTCTTACAGGCGCCTGGCCGTGGGCAGGACCAGGCCGGCGCCGGCCAGTGCCGCGGATGCGCAAGCGTTTGATTTTTCGCAATATATTCCGGCATCCTCTGTTTCTGGAACAAATATTGCTTGTTTTAATGCATGAACGTTGCGCCGGATCCGGTCGCGCCAAGTATTCTCAAGGAAGAACAAGATGGCAATCGAAGACAAAGATGACAGCGTGCCGCCGGCACCCGTGCCGGGCTTGACGGCGGCAGGCGCCGCGCGCCGCCGCCTGGCGGGCGTGGGGGCGTCTGGCGTGCTGATGACCCTGGCCAGCCAGAGCGCGATGGCTGGACTGGTGTGCAAGTCCCCGTCCGCCGCGCTGTCGGGCAGCCTGGTGAGCCACCAGCGTGCCACCGTGGCCTGTTCCGGACGCTCGCCCGGTTATTGGAAGACCCATGCCAGCGCCTGGCGGGGGACCGGGGTGGCCACCAAAGACCCGTTCAACAAATTTTTTTCGTGCGGCGGCAAGGCCGGTTACGATACGGTCGGCTGCATGGATATCCTGTCGCACAAGAGTTTTGACGCCAATAACGTGGGCATGCACTTGATGGCCACCTATCTGAACGTGCGCTCTGGCAAGATTTCCTTCATGAGCGAAGAGGCGGTGCTATCGATGTGGCGCGAATGGGCCCGCACCGGCCAATACGTGCCCTCGGCCGGCGCCAAGCCGTGGAATGCCGCCGACATCGTGGTCTATCTGTCGAGCACGATGGGATAAGGCCGGCGCGGCATGATGAGGTGGCGGATCGTCCCGGGACAACACTTGCGGCATCGGGTCTGGGACGAGGAATGCGTGGTGTATAACAATTTGTCAGGCGATACCCATTTGCTGAGCCTGGCCGCGCTGGACGTGCTGGCGGCATTGCGCGAGCCGGCCGACAGCAGCGCCGCGCTGGCGGCAAGCCTGGGCCTGGCCGCGGACGCGGCCACCCTCGAGGACCTCGACGGCCTGCTGGGGGAACTGCAGCGGCTCGCGCTGGTCGACCGCGCCTGACATGCACAAGCTGTCTTCCCTGTCGCGCGCGGCCTTGCGCGCGCAACTGGCCGGTCCCGGCATTCGCCTGCAGACCGGTCCCTTCGTGGTCCACCTGCGTTCCTCCATTGCGCATTTCGCCGACGTATTCGGGGCGCTGTACGCCGACTATCCGATACACGGCCCCGAGCGCTTCGCCGATTTCCATGTGCGCATGGCCGAGGCCGGCGGACTGCGGCGCTGGGTGCGCCCCCAGGTGCATTTCGACCACGACGGCAGCGCGCCGTTCAAGCCCTTGCCGCTCGGCCACGCCTTCCCGATGTTCGAATGGACCTTGAACTGGTGCGTATCGAGCCGCGCCCACGCCTGGCTGATCATCCACGCCGCGGTGGTGGAAAAGGATGGCTGCGCGGCGATCCTGCCGGCGCCGTCCGGATCCGGCAAAAGCACCCTGTGCGCCGCGCTGATCAGCCGTGGCTGGCGGCTGCTGAGCGATGAGCTGGCGCTGGTCGAGCTGGCGAGCGGCATGCTCACGCCGGTGCCGCGCCCGGTCAGCCTGAAGAACGCGTCGATCGAGCTGATCGGCGCGTATGCCCGCGATCCAGTGCTGAGCCCGCCCGTAACGGACACCACGAAAGGCACGGTGGCCCACCTGAAGCCGCCGGCCGCCAGCATCGCCCGCGGCGCCGAGCCGGCCAGGCCGGCCTGGGTGGTGTTTCCGCGCTATGCCGCGGGCGCGGCGCCCAGCCTGACGCCGCTGGCGCCGGCGCGCGCCTTCATGCTGCTGGCGCAAAACAGCTTCAACTACAATCTGCTGGGGGCGGCCGGATTCGACGCCCTCGGCCGCCTGGTCGGCATGTGCGCCTGCCACGAATTCGCCTACAGCAGCCTGGACGACGCCATCGGCGTGTTCGACGCGCTGGCGCGGCCGCCCGCATGAAGCGCCTGCCTGTGCTGATCGGCGTGTTGCGCGCGCCCGCCACCATGGGCGGGCTCGATCTGGCCGGGTGGGAATTGCTGCTGCGCCAAGCGCTGGCCGCCAA
>CAMLHI010000450.1 GCA_946479705.1 uncultured Oxalobacteraceae bacterium | reverse complement strand
CCCTCGCTCGCGCTGCTGGTGCGCGACCAGGACATGGGCGGCGAAATCCGCTCGGTCAATTCGCTCTCGGGCGGCGAAACCTTCCTGGTATCGCTGGCGCTGGCGCTGGGCCTGGCCTCGCTGTCGTCGAACCGGGTGCGGGTCGAATCGCTGTTCATCGACGAAGGCTTCGGCAGCCTCGATAGCGAGACCCTGCGCGTGGCCATGGATGCGCTGGACGCCTTGCAGGCCATGGGCCGCAAGGTCGGGGTGATCTCGCACGTGCAGGAAATGACGGAGCGGATCGCCACTCGCATCGTGGTCGAACCGGCCGGCGCGGGCGCCAGCGCGGTGACGGTGCACTAGCGTCAGCGCTTGCGTTCGACCGGCAGGCGGATCAGCTCCCAGCCCAGTTCGCGGCGAATCTGCACGGGATCGGGCGGCGGACGCCGCTGAGCAATCTCGGTGCGCAGCCATTGGCGCACGCTTTCCTTGGTCGGTTGCTTCTGCTTGTCCATTGCTGCTCTTCCTCGTGAACGCGGCCCGGGCAGGGCCTGCTCCTTCAACGCCGAGATGGGTCCGGAGTTGACCGGCGCAATGCTAGAATGCGACGCTTTTACACATCGTCACAATTGCCGCCATGTCCAAACCCGCCCGCTTCCTGACCTTCAAATGCGAGAAATGCAACAAACCCGTCAAGGTGCAGCTGCAAAAAGTCTCGGCCTGCTCGCATATCCAGCCCTACCTGGGCGTGTGCGCCTGCGGCGAAGCCAAGCGCCATGCCACCGGCGACAAGCACGCCGTCGAATCCTTCCTGACCTCGGCGGACGCCAGCTGGTCGCACCACCACTGATCCCCGTGCGGCGTGCACGATTGATGTTTTTGAGCAACAAAAAATAATTGACAGTCACGGATTAAAGTTATCTAAAACCGTGCCGATATTGTTGGTATCACCACTCAATTCGGTCCACCGTCATGCCGCCGCTGCTCAGCCAGGGTACCCGCCCGTTCGCTCCCACTGCCATTGCGGCCACGCCGCAAGCGGGCGGCCGGCCGGCGCACGGCCAGACCACCCCGGCCAGCGGCAAGGTGGCCGCGGCGCTGCCGGTGGTCGAACGGGTCGCCGCGCAGCAGGACAGCGTGCACCTGTCGGCCGAGGCGCTGAGCTCGCGCGCCGCCCAGGATGCCGGCAAGACCACGCTCGATATCGCCCGCACCTTGCTCGACAGCTTTACCAGTGAAGTGTTCGGCGAAGGCAGCAAGCTCCAGCTCGAGCACGTCAGCCTCGATAGCGCGGCCAGCTTTTCCGCCAGCGGCGCCGCCACCACGACGCCGGACGGCAGCAGCGCCAGCGCGTCGCTGTCGCTCACCCAGAGTGCGCATTTCGTCGGCACCGGCCAGATCGTCACCGAGGATGGTCAGCGCTTCGACGTCGATATCGAAGTCAACTACGAAGCCAGCATCAGCGCTGCAGCCGAACTGCGGGCGCCGGACGACAGCGCCCTCACCGGCAAGCAGCTGCCCGCCATCAAATTCCCCGGCAGCCTGGGCGACCTGTTCAAGGTGCTCGGGCGCCAGCTCACGGCCGAGGGCGGCGACAATGGCCGCCTGACCCTGCGCCTCATGCGCCTGGTGGACCGCGCCGCCCTGCTGGCGCCGCGCCTGCCCGGCGACGAGGTCAAGGCCAGCCCGGCCGCGCGCCAGCAGGCCGCCAGCGCCTACGCCAGCGCGCCCGCGCCGTCCGACGACTGAGATCCCCGCTCACGTATAATGCTGCCTCCCGCGCCCCGGCGCGGCTTGCGCGTTCGCGCCCGCTTTCTTTCGATCGGTTTCCATGCACCCACCCATTTCCGGCGACGCACCCGCGCGCATCCATTGGCTTGAAGGCGAGGTCCAGCGCAGCGCGCGCTGGCGCTCCGAAAGCGGCATGCCGGCGCCGAAAAAAGTGGTCATCGCCGACGACCGCATGCCCGCCGACACCGCCTACCGGCTCGCCTGCGAGGGCACCGGCCTGCTGTGGCATGGCGACTTCCAGAATGCGCGCCAGCTGCTGCAGGCGCTGGCGCGGCGCGTCGACCACAAGGGCGGCAAGCGCGCCCGTCCCGCCAAGACCCCGGCCACGCCGCAGGAAGCCTTCCACCTGCACCGTCAGGCCCAGTCGCAGCGCGCGCGCACGCTGGCCATGCTGCTCATCCCGATCGAGGCCGATTATTCCATCGCACTGCGGCGCGCGCCGGATGTCAGCCTGGCCTGCAACGAGACTTATGGCGCCGGTGGCGAGCCTTTTGTGGCCTCGCTGCGCGAACTGCTCGGCGTGATCGGCGCGCACGAGTGGCGCAAGAACGGCGTCGAAGTGGCCGTGCTGGGCGAACGCATTCATCCGCATTACGGCGTGTTCTCGCCCATCCGCGGCGAATACCTGCAACTGGTGGCCGAGGCGCCGCTGCCGCGCGATCAATCGCTCGCCTTCGACATCGGCACCGGCACCGGCGTGCTGGCCGCGCTGCTGGCCAAGCGCGGCGTGGCGCGCATCGTCGCCACCGACATGGACGCGCGCGCGCTGCGCTGCGCCCGCGAGAGCATCGCCCGGCTGGGTCTGGACGAACGCGTCGAGGTGCTGGAGACGGACCTGTTCCCGGCTGGACGCGCGCCGCTGGTGGTGTGCAATCCGCCCTGGCTGCCAGGCCGGCCGAGCGCATCGATCGAGGCGGCCGTGTACGATCCGGACAGCCGCATGCTCAAGGGCTTCCTGGCCGGCGTGGTCGCGCACCTGACGGCGGACGGGCAAGCCTGGCTGATCCTGTCGGACTTCGCCGAGCACCTGGGCTTGCGCACGCGCGAACAGCTGCTCGAGTGGATCGGCGCCGGCGGCCTGCGCGTGCTGGAGCGGCATGACATCAAACCGCTGCATCCGAAAGCGTCCGATCCGGCCGATCCGCTGCACGCGGCGCGCCGCCAGGAGCTCACTTCGCTGTGGCGTTTGGGCGCCGCGTAATGCGGCATTGCAGCAAGCCGCGAACCCTGATATAATTGCTGTCTCAGACGCGGGGTGGAGCAGTTGGCAGCTCGTCGGGCTCATAACCCGAAGGTCACAGGTTCGAGTCCTGTCCCCGCAACCAGATTTGGAAAGCCGCCGATTTTCG
>CAMLHI010000449.1 GCA_946479705.1 uncultured Oxalobacteraceae bacterium | reverse complement strand
TCGGGCGGCCAGCAGCAGCGCGTGGCCATCGCCCGCGCGCTGGCGATGGACCCGATCGCCATGCTGTTCGACGAGCCCACCTCCGCGCTCGACCCGGAAATGATCAGCGAGGTGCTGGACGTGATGGTCGGCCTGGCGCAGGAGGGCATGACCATGATGGTAGTCACCCACGAAATGGGCTTTGCGCGCAAGGTGGCCGGGCGCATCGTGTTCATGGACCACGGCCGCATCGTCGAGGACAGCCCGGCCGGGGCCTTCTTCGACGCACCGCAGGCAGCCCGCGCGCGCGAATTTCTGGCAAAAATCCTGCATTGAAGCGGTTTGAAGGCATTTTCATGGCACTTTGGCGGGTAAAATAGCGGCATTCGTTTTTCGAGAGCCGCCATGTCCACCACCGAACCAGCACAAAGCCTGACCATCACCCGCCCCGACGACTGGCACCTGCACCTGCGCGACGGCGCTGCGCTCGCCAGCGTGCTGCCGCACAGCGCGCGCCAGTTCGCGCGCGCCATCGTGATGCCCAACCTGAAGCCGCCCGTCACCACCACCGCCATGGCCCAGGCCTACCGCGAGCGCATCCTCGCCGCGTTGCCGGCCGGCATGGCCTTCGAGCCCCTGATGACGCTCTACCTCACGGACAACACCGACCCGGACGAAATCCGCCGCGCCGCCGACAGCGGCTTCGTGCACGCGGTCAAGCTGTATCCGGCTGGCGCGACCACCAATTCCGACGCCGGCGTCACCGACCTGGCGCGCTGCTACAAGACCCTCGAAGTGATGCAGGAAGTGGGCATGCCCTTCCTGGTGCACGGCGAAGTCACCGACCAGGACATCGACCTGTTCGACCGCGAAGCCGTGTTCATCGAGCGCGTCATGCGCCCGCTGCGCAAGGCCATGCCGGAACTGAAGCTGGTCTTCGAGCACATCACCACCAAGGACGCGGCCCAGTACGTGGCCGAAGCCGAAGGCCCGATCGCCGCCACCATCACCGCGCACCACCTGCTCTACAACCGCAACGAGATCTTCAAGGGCGGTATCCGTCCGCACTACTACTGCCTGCCGGTGCTCAAGCGCGAGGAGCACCGCCTCGCCCTGATGACCGCGGCCACCAGCGGCGACGAGCGCTTCTTCCTCGGTACCGACTCGGCGCCGCACGCCATCGGTGCCAAGGAAACCAGCTGCGGCTGCGCCGGCTGCTACACCGCCCTGCACGCCATGGAGCTGTACGCCGAAGCGTTCGAGCGCGCCGGCGCGCTCGACAAGCTGGAAGGCTTCGCCAGCTTCTTCGGCCCGGACTTCTACGACCTGCCGCGCAACACCGGGACCGTCACGCTCCAGCGCGAGAGCTGGACCCTGCCATCGACCGTGCCGCTGGCCGACACCAGCCTGGTGCCGCTCAACGGCGGAGAGCAGATCAACTGGAAGCTGCTGTAAGCGGATGATCGAGCAGATCGACTGGACGCGCGCATGGCTCGACTCCGTGCGTCCGGTGTTCGCGCGTCTCGGCCTGGCCAGCGCTGAAATCCTGCCGGCCCTGAACCGGGCCGCGACGGCGCTGGCGCTGGTCAACCACAGCGGCAAACCGCTGCACTTCGTGCCCCAGGCCATGCTCCCGGAAGGACGCGCCTACGAAGAATTCATCGGCGTCACCGGCTGCGTGCCCACGCGCGACAACCTGCACGACTTCTTCAATGCCCTGGTGTGGCTGACCTTCCCGCGCATCAAGCGCCAGCTCAACGCGCTGCAGGCCGCGCAGATCGCCGTCGCCGGGGTGGGTAAGTCGCGCGGGCCGGCGCGCGACGGCGCCACGATCTTCGACGAGAACTCGGCCCTGCTGGTGGTGCGCGACGATGCCGATGGCCGGGCGCTGGTCGACGCGCTGCGCGCGCACCGCTGGAGCGAGGCGCTGTTCGAGCGGCGCGGCCAGTTCGGCTCGGGCGCGCAGGTCTGGCTGTTCGGCCACGCGCTGATGGAAAAGCTGGTGGCCCCGCGCAAGGCCATCACCGCCCACACCCGCGTGGTGCTGGCCAATGCATGCTACTTCGCCCTGACGCCCGCGGCGCAGCGCGCCTGGCTCGACGAGATGGTAGCGGCCCAACTGGCCGCCGAAGGCCTCGATACCTCCTGCTTCACGCCGCTGCCGGTGCTCGGCGTGCCGCACTGGTGGGAAGGGCAGGACGAAGCGTTTTACCAGGACACGAGTGTGTTCCGGCCCAAGCGGGCAGGCTGAAGGGGACGACATGAGCGATGCGGTTCGGTGGGGAGTATTGGGCACGGGCGGCATCGCCCATGCGTTTGCGACGGCCCTGATGGAAACGCCGGGCGCGGTGCTGACGGCGGTCGGCTCGCGCAGCGCCGCCAGCGCGGAGAAGTTCGGCAGCCAGTTCGGCACGCCGGTGGCCTACGGCTCGTACCAGGCGCTGTGCGACGCGCCGGACGTGGACATCATCTACATCGGCACGCCGCACCCGATGCACGCCGAGAACACCATCATGGCGCTTAACGGCGGCAAGGCGGTGCTGTGCGAGAAGCCTTTCACCATGAATCTGCGCGAAGCCGAACAGGTGGTGGCGCTGGCGCGCGCAAAGAAGCTGTTCCTGATGGAGGCGATGTGGACGCGCTACATGCCGGCGCTGGCGGAACTGCGCCACATCGTGGCCTCGGGCGAGATCGGGACGCCACGCCAGGTACATGCGGACTTCGGCTTCCATGCACCGACCGATCCGGCGCACCGGGTCAACAACCGCGAACTGGGCGGCGGCGCGCTGCTGGACCTGGGCATCTATCCGCTGTCGATCGCCAGCGCCATCATGGGGCCGGTCAAGCAGGTGCGGGCGCTGGCGGAGATGAGTGCGCGCGGCGTCGATGCCCAGACCGGCTTCACCCTGCTGCACGAAGGCGGTGGACTGTCGGTATGCAGCTGCTCGCTGCTGGCCAGGACCCCGGACGAGCTGACCGTCTCGGGACCGCTGGGCCGCGTGCGCATGGATGCCATGTTCCACTGCTCGCCATCGGTAACCGTGACGCTGGCCGACGGCACATCGCGCGTGGTGCAGACGCCGTGGCTGGGCAACGGCTACGTGCACGAAGCGATCGAGGCCAGCCGCTGCGTGCGCGAGGGGCTGCT
>CAMLHI010000448.1 GCA_946479705.1 uncultured Oxalobacteraceae bacterium | reverse complement strand
CCGGCCGACCAGCGCCAATCGGCCGTGATGGCCGCGCTGGCCCACGCGCAACTGGAAACCGGCTGGTTGCCGCCGGAAGTGATGCAGGAACTGGCCGACTACATCGGCATGCCCGCCATCGCCGTGCAGGAAGTGGCGACCTTCTACAACATGTACAACGTCAAGCCGGTCGGCAAGCACAAGATTTCGGTGTGCACCAACCTGCCATGCGCGCTGTCGGGTGGTGAACGCGCCGGCAAGCTGCTGCAGGAAAAACTCGGCATCGCTTACCGCGACACCACCGCCGACGGCCAGTTCACCCTGGTCGAAGGCGAGTGCATGGGCGCCTGCGGCGACGCACCCGTCATGCTGGTGAATAATCATCGCATGTGCTCGTTCATGAACGACGAGAAAATCGCCGCCCTGGTAGAGGAACTGAAGAAATGACCAGCCTGCACGACCGTCACATCAATCCCCTGATCCTCAAGGATCTGAACGGCGAGAACTGGCACTTGGCCGACTATGTCAAGCGCGGCGGCTACAGCGCCCTGCGCCGCATCCTCGAAGGCCAGATTCCTCCGGAACAGATCATCGCCGAACTGAAAACCTCGGGCCTGCGCGGCCGCGGCGGCGCGGGTTTCCCGACCGGCTTGAAGTGGAGCTTCATGCCGCGCCAGTTCCCTGGCCAGAAATACCTCGTCTGCAATACCGACGAAGGCGAGCCGGGCACCTTCAAGGACCGCGACATCATCCGCTACAACCCGCATTCCCTGATCGAAGGCATGGCCATCGGCGCTTACGCCATGGGCATCACCGTGGGTTACAACTACAT
Organism: uncultured Oxalobacteraceae bacterium; assembly: GCA_946479705.1. The sequence goes on along the minus strand of CAMLHI010000448.1, from coordinate 2,316 downwards.
CCACGGTGAAATCTTCGCCGAATACCTGCGCTTCGAGGAAGCGCTGGAAGAGGCGCGCGCGGCCGGTTTCCTGGGCGACAAGATCATGGGCAGCGAGTTTTCCTTCCAGCTGCACGCCCACCACGGCTACGGCGCCTACATCTGCGGCGAAGAAACCGCGCTGCTGGAATCGCTCGAAGGCAAGAAGGGCCAGCCGCGCTTCAAGCCGCCATTCCCGGCTTCGTTCGGCCTGTACGGCAAGCCGACCACGATCAACAATACCGAGACCTTCGCCGCCGTGCCGTTCATCCTGAACGTCGGCCCGGAAAATTATCTCGGCATGGGCAAGCCCAACAACGGCGGCACCAAGATCTTTTCGATCTCGGGCGACGTCGAGCGTCCGGGCAATTACGAAGTGCCGCTCGGCACCCCGTTCGCCAAGCTGATGGAGCTGGCCGGTGGCATGCGCGGCGGTAAAAAGATCAAGGCCGTGATCCCTGGCGGCTCGTCCGCTCCGGTCATCCGCGGCGACGTCATGATGAATACCGACCTGGACTACGACTCGATCGCCAAGGCTGGCTCGATGCTCGGTTCGGGCGCCGTGATCGTCATGGACGAAACGCGCTGCATGGTCAAGTCCCTGCTGCGCCTGTCCTACTTCTACTACGAGGAATCGTGCGGCCAGTGCACCCCCTGCCGTGAAGGCACCGGCTGGATGTACCGCATGGTCCACCGCATCGAACACGGCCAGGGCCGTCCGGAAGACCTCGACATGCTGAACTCGATCGCCGACAACATCCAGGGGCGCACCATTTGCGCGCTGGGCGATGCCGCCGCGATGCCAGTCCGCGCCATGATCAAGAACTTCCGCGAAGAATTTGAATACCACGTCGAGCACAAGCATTGCCTGGTGCCGACCTACCTTTAAGGCCAGAGAAATCTCATGGTTGAAATTGAAATTGACGGTAAGAAGGTTGAGGTCCCACCGGGCAGCATGGTGATGGACGCAGCCAACAAGCTCGGGACTTACATCCCGCACTTCTGCTATCACAAGAAATTGTCGATTGCGGCCAACTGCCGTATGTGCCTGGTGGAAGTGGAGAAAGCCCCGAAACCGCTGCCTGCCTGCGCCACGCCGGTGACGGCCGGCATGATCGTGCGCTCGAACAGCGACAAGGCGGTGCAGGCGCAAAAATCCGTGATGGAATTTTTGCTGATCAACCACCCGCTCGATTGCCCGATCTGCGACCAGGGCGGCGAATGCCAGCTGCAGGATCTGGCGGTTGGCTACGGTAAGTCGAATTCGCGCTACGCCGAAGAAAAACGCGTGGTGCCACCGAAGGAAGCCGGTCCGCTGATCTCGATGGAAGAGATGAACCGCTGCATTCATTGCACCCGCTGCGTGCGCTTCGGCCAGGAAGTGGCCGGCGTGATGGAATTCGGCATGCTGGGCCGCGGCGAACACGCCGAGATCACTTCCTTCGTCGGCAAGACCGTCGACTCTGAAGTGTCGGGCAATATGATCGACCTGTGCCCGGTCGGCGCACTGACCAGTAAACCTTTCCGCTACAGCGCCCGTTCGTGGGAACTGTCGCGCCGCAAGTCGGTCAGCCCGCACGATTCGCTGGGCGCGAACCTGATCGTCCAGGTCAAGGGCGGCAAGGTCATGCGCGTGCTGCCGCTGGAAAACGAAGCCATCAACGAATGCTGGCTGTCCGACAAGGACCGCTTCTCGTACGAAGCGCTGGACAACGCAGGGCGCCTGACCGCGCCGATGATCAAGCAGGGCGGCCAGTGGCAACAGACCGACTGGCAGACCGCGCTGGAATACGTGGCGCACGGCCTGCGTAACATCAAGCACGAGCATGGCGCCGACAGTATCGCCGCCGTCGCCACCGGCCACAACACGACCGAAGAACTGTACCTGCTGGGCAAAGCCCTGCGCGGTATCGGTTCCGAGAACGTCGATTTCCGCCTGCGCCAGAGCGACTTCGCGCTGGACGGCCAGGTCACGCCATGGCTGGGCATGCCGATCGCGGAACTGTCCAACGTCAAGCGCGCACTGGTCATCGGTTCCTTCCTGCGCAAGGATCACCCGCTGGTCGCCACGCGCCTGCGCAATGCCGTCAAGAACGGCGGCAAGCTGTCCATCGTGCATGGCAGCGACGACGACCTCTTGATCCCGACCGCGCACAAGATCATCGCCGCGCCGTCCGACTGGCTGGCCGCGCTGTCCGGCATCGTGGCCGCCGTGGCCGCCTCGCTGGGCGTGGCTGCGCCTGCCGGTTTCGAGAACATCGAACCGTCCGACGCCGCCAAGGCGATTGCCGCCAGCCT
>CAMLHI010000447.1 GCA_946479705.1 uncultured Oxalobacteraceae bacterium | reverse complement strand
ATTGCTTTTCGTAAGTAAAAAACCATGCTTTACTGCAAGTCTCGTACCGACTGTCGCGTCCGCGTCAGCAGGCGATCGTGATTTATCGTTGGAGTGTCATTCAAGTGAATATTCATCGTCTCAAGCTGAAGCACCGTTTCCTGATTCTGCTGTCGACATTCTTCATCGGCTTCGCCGTGTATGGCGCGGTCTCGTTTCTCACCCTCAATGCGCTCAAGGTCAACGGCCCCTTGTATCAGGACATCGTGCAGAACAAGGACCTGGTGGCGGACGTGCTGCCGCCGCCCGAATACATCATCGAATCGTATCTGGTGACGCTGCAGATGATGGCCGCCGACGGCCCTGCTCAAGGGCGCCTGGTCGAGCGCCTGAAGGTGCTCAAGGGCGAATACGATGCGCGCCACGAGGTATGGGTCAAGGCGCGCCTGGATGCCCAGTTGGGGCCGCTGCTGCTGCAGTCCGCGCATACGCCGGCCATGGCATTCTACGACGCCGCTTTCGGCAAATTGGTGCCGGCCCTGGCGGCGGGCGACCATGCCGGCGCGGCCACCGTCATGCAGGGCATGGCGGCGCTGTACGAGGAACACCGCAAGGCCATCGACGAGGTGGTGCGGCTGGCCGTGGCCGGGAGCGAACGCGACGAGGCCAAGGGCGCGCGCCAGATCGACACGGCGCTGCTGGCGATGCTGGGCGTGCTGGCGTGCTCGCTGGGCGCGGGCATGGCGGTGGCGTGGTACATCCTGCGCGGACTGCTGCACCGTCTGGGCGGCGAGCCGGACTATGCGGCCGATATCTGCCGCCAGGTGGCGGCGGGACGGCTCGACGTCGCGGTGCAGGTGCGGGGCGACCGGCAAGGCAGCCTGCTGGCGTCGATCCGCGCCATGCAGCAGACCCTGGCCGGCACGGTTTCCGGCATCCAGAACGCCGCCGACACGCTGGCGCTGGGCACCAGTGAGATTTCGGCCGGCAATGAAGACCTGGCAGTGCGCACCGAGCAGCAGACCGCCTCGCTGGAAGAAGCCGCGCGCGCGGTGCAGGCGCTGACGGACAATGTGCACAATAACGCGCGCGATGCCGAGCAGGCCAGCGCACTGGCGCGCACGGCATCCTCGATTGCCGAAGACGGCGGCGTGGTGGTGGGCGATGTGGTGCGTACGATGGAGCGCATCAGCGCATCGTCGGCCAAGATCGTCGACATCATCGGGGTGATCGACGGGATCGCGTTCCAGACCAATATCCTGGCGCTCAACGCGGCCGTGGAAGCGGCCCGCGCCGGCGAGCAGGGCCGCGGTTTCGCCGTGGTGGCCGGCGAAGTGCGCAGCCTGGCGCAGCGCAGCGCCACGGCCGCCAAGGAAATCAAGGTGCTGATCGACGCCTCGGTGCAGCAGATGCAGGCCGGCAGCACCATGGTGGGCCAGGCGGGCAACACCATGGTCAAGGTGGTGAGCAGCGTACGGGAGGTCAGCGATATCATCGGACGCATCAGCACCGCCAGCCAGGAGCAGAGCGACGGTATCGAGCGGGTGCACCAGAGCGTCAACCAGATGGAAACGGTGGCCGTGCAGAACGCGGCGCTGGTCGAGGAAGCGGCAGCGGCGGCCGCCTCGCTGCGCGAACAGGCCGAAGCGCTGAAGCGCACGGTGGGTAATTTCAGTATCGGCGCGGAGTGGACAGGGGCAGGTTCGGCGGGCATATCGAGCGCGCTTGTTCCGCGATCTGCAGCGCGGACGCCGGGGCGCAACGCCCCCTTGCAACTGCCGCTCGAGTAAGCGCGGGCGGCCATCAAGGCCGGCCCAATCGTGCGCGCCTTGCAATGGTCGCGCAGGTCGGTGATGATCCGATGATGAAGCGCTTACACCTCCAACAAGCTCGTCTTGAGCGGTCCTCACCGATCCCGGCCGTGCCGCTGGCCTGCGCGGTGCTGTTCGCCATTGCGGGCACCGCCTGCGGTGCGCCCGAACCGGCGCCGCCCCTTGCGACGACCGCGCGGACCGCCGGCCCCGGCGTGCGAACTGCCAGCGCTGAACTGACGGACAAAATCGGCGCGGAAATAGGCGATGCGGCCTGCGACACTGCTCAGCAGTGCCGTACGCTCGCCTACGGACACAAAGCCTGCGGCGGACCGGAGCGCTACGTCGCCTACTCGACCAAACGCAGTGACACCGCCCGCCTGGCCGCGCTTGCCGCCAGCTATGCCAGTGCGCGTGGCGGGCAGGACGCGCGCGCGGGTATGGTGTCGACCTGCTCGATCGTCGCCGATCCGGGCGCCACCTGCAGCGCCGGCCGCTGCACCTTGCTCCAGCAAGGGACCGGCAGTCCCGCCGCGCGCTGAAGCGCGCTGCCAGTCACCCATCGGCGCTCGACCTGCCGCCAGCCAGACTCAGCGCCGCCTGGAGGACCGGCAGGGCGCCCAGCCGCTGTGCCAGGAAATCGACGCAGGCACGCAGGCGCGCGGGCAGATAGCGCCCGCTTTGCATCACCAGCTGCACCGGCGCGGCTGGCGGCTCGTAGTCCCGCAGCAGCCGCACCAGACTGCCGTCGGCCAGTTGGTCGGCGACTTGATAGGACAGCGCCCGGCCGATGCCGCGTCCGGCCAGGACCGCCATGATGACCGCATCGATCTCGTTGACCGTCAGGCGCGGATCGAGCTTGACGGCGACATCGCGCCCCTCCTGCCGGAAGCGCCACTCCGCCACGCTGCTGGCTGCGCTGGAAAAAATCACATCGTGTTCGCCCAGCTCGTGCGGCGAGCGCGGCGTGCCCGAGCGCGCCAGATAGGCCGGGCTGGCCACGACCACCCTGCCCACCGTACCGACCCGGCGCGCCACCATCGACGTGTCGGGCAGGGCGCCGATACGCAGCGCCAGATCCACCCCATGCTCGATCAAGTCGATATTGCGGTCGTTGAACACCATCTCGACCTGCAGGGCGGGGTGCAGGTCGAGAAAGGCCAGCACCGCCGGCGTCAGGTGGCGCCGCCCGAACACGTGGGGCGCCGTGATCCGCAGCTTGCCGCGCAGGGGACCGTGTTCCTCTTCGCTGACGGCATTGTCGTACTCGGCCAGAACGCGGCGCGCCATCTCGCCCAGGCGCAAACCGGCATCGGTCGGTGCCAGCTTGCGCGTGGT
>CAMLHI010000446.1 GCA_946479705.1 uncultured Oxalobacteraceae bacterium | reverse complement strand
CGACATGGCGCTGGCCGAGCAGGAGTTCGCCTGGTCGGTCGCTTCCAACAGCGACCTGCTCAAATCGGCCCGTACCCTGTATCGCCTGGCGCTGGAACAGCAGAAGCCGGACGCGCAGCGCGAAGTCGGCTACCAGGAGCGCGACGTGTCCTTCATCAAGGCCGACCTGACGCGGCTGGAACAGTCGCTGCTGCCGAAGATCGACCAGGCACGGTATGGCGCCGCGCTGGCGCGCTATCGGAAGATGGACGCGCGCCAGCATCCTCCCGGGCTGGATGGCTTGCTGCCCGAATCGCTCGATGGGCTGTACCAGCGCAGCAAGCTGGCCGATACGGCCGCGCGGCTGGCCTGGATCGGCAAGAGTCCGGCCGCGTTCACCAGCTCGGACGACGCCTTCATCGCGCTGGCGGTGCGCCAGCATGACATGGCGATGGCGCTGGAAAACCGCCGCAAGGAAGTTGACGGCAATCTCGAACGCGTGATCCCGCAGTACATGGCGGCCGTGATCGCATGGAAGACTTCCCAGGGCAAGCCGGTCTACCCGGACGCCAACTCCACCTTGCGCGTGACCTTCGGCACGGTGGCGCCGTATGCGCCGCGCGACGGCATCGTCAAGGGACCGTTCACCACGGTGGACGGCATCGTCGAGAAGCACACCGGCGCCGATCCCTTCGATGCGCCCAAGCCGCTGCTGGAGGCGATCAAGGCGAAGCGGTATGGCGTGTTCAAGGATGCCGTGCTGGGCACGGTGCCGGTGGACTTCCTTTCAAGCGCCGATACGACCGGCGGCAATTCGGGTTCGGCGGTGATGAACCGGCGCGGTGAGCTGGTGGGCCTGAACTTCGATTCGACCTACGAGTCGGTGACCAAGGACTGGTACTTCGACACGGCCATCACGCGCGCCATCCACGTCGATATCCGCTACATGCTGTGGGTGATGAAGGAAGTCGATCACGCCGACAATCTGCTGCGCGAAATGACCATCAAATATCCGAAGAAATAGGACTCGATGAACGACGCCTTGCCCCTGTTTGGTTTTGTCACCACGCCGATCGAGTTGATGGCCTTCGCGCTGTCGGCGATCACGGTGTATCTCAACATCCGGCGGAACCACTGGACCTGGCTGTTCGCGATCGTGTCGTCGGCGGCGTACGCGCTGGTGTTCTTCGACGCGCGCCTGTACGGCGACATGGGACTGCAGGGTGTGTTCATCGCGGTGTCGGTGTGGGGCTGGTACCAGTGGCTGCGCGGGGGCGAGCAGCATCGTCCGCTGGATGTCACTGTGCTTGGCGGGGAAGGGTGGGCTTACGCGCTGGCCGCATGGGCGCTGGGATTTGTGGCGCTGGCCTGGTTCCTTGCGCACCACACCAAAACGGATGTCCCGCTCATCGATGGCTTCCTGACGGCGGGCAGCCTGGTGGGGCAGGTTCTGCAGTCGCGCAAGAAGGTCGAGAACTGGACGGTGTGGATCGTGGTCGATGTGCTGTATGTGGGGCTGTACGTCTACAAGCACTTGATGCTGACGGCGATCCTGTATGCGGTGTTTGTCGTCATGGCGGTGATGGGCTTGCGCGCATGGCGCCGGGTGGCGGCATGACGGCGGTGTTAAGGGTGGCGATCCTGGGCGCGGAATCGTCGGGCAAATCGACGCTCGCCGCGGCGCTGGCCGAGCGCTACGCCACCGTGTGGGTGCCGGAGTATTTGCGCGAGTTCGTCGATACCACCGGCCGGGTGCCGCGCGAGGAGGACCAGTTTTTCATCGCGCGCACGCAGGTGGAGCGCGAGGATGCGGCCGCGCTGGCGGCCAATGGCTATCTGTTTTGCGATACCACGCCGATGATGACGGCGCTGTACAGCCGCTGGTACTGGAACCGGGTCGATGCGCAGTTGTCGGCGCTGGAGCTTCGCCACGACTACGCGGTCACGCTGGTGACCGCGCCGGACAGTCCGTGGGAAGCCGATGGCTTGCAGCGCGATTCGGACGAAGTGCGCCAGACCATCCATCGGCAGGTGCTGCAGATGCTCGATGCGCGGGGGATTGAATATCTGCTGCTAGGCGGCGATCTCGGTGACCGCATCGCCGCCGTTGATTTGCTTCTGCAGCCCTGATCGTTTCCGATTCTTTCCGGCTGCCTTCACCGAGTGCGGCGCCAAACTGATCTCGTCAATCCAGCCAGCCCGCGCTTGGTACCGGCTTCGCTCAGAAGTCGAACTGCGCCGACACCCGCGCCGTGCGCGGCGCGCCCGGGAACAGGTAGCCGCCGAGCAGCTGCGTCACATCGCGCCAGTAGAACTTGTTGGTGACATTGTCGACATTGGCGCGCACCGTCACGGTGGTGGCAGCCAGGCGGGTCGCGTACGAGGCGCCCAGCCCGTACACGCTGTAGCCCGGCACATACACGGTATTCGCCGGATCGAAGGCTTTCCTGGCCGAGTACTGCCACTGGCCTTGCAGCTTCAAGCCTTGCACCGACGGCACCTGGTATTCCAGCACCGTGGTGGACTTCAGTGAGGGCACATTGGTCACATGCTTGCCATCGAGCGCAGCCTGGCCGGTGCCCGACTGGTCGGTGTCCAGCCCCAGCAGCGAGAAGCTCAGCTTGACGTCGCGGCAAACCTGCCCCTGCGCCGACAGTTCGATCCCGCGATGCGAGCGCTCGCCATTGCGGACGAACACGTTTGCCGCGTTGGTGTACTCCAGGCCCTGACGGATCTGGAACAGCGCGGCGCTCACGCTCAGGCTATCGCTGACCACACCCTTGACACCCACTTCCGCCTGACGCGAACGCATCGGGTCAAGCGTCTGGTTTTCGTTCACGGTCTGGAACGGCGCGATGCCGCCATGCTCCATGCCATGCGCCAGCGAGCCATACACCATCCAGTCGGCATTCGGGTTGTACACCAGCGCCAGGTTCGGCAACAGGAAGCTGGTGTCGACCACGGCGTCGCGCTTGACGCTGACGCGGCGCAGGCCGGCGTGCAGTTTCATTTGCGGCGTCAGGCTGATGATGTCCTGCACGAACAGCGCGCGCTCGTCATCGTGGCGGCGGTCCGTCACCGGGCCGGTTTGCGGATTGCCTGGTGCCGGCGGCACGATCGCGTTCTGGTAGATATTGCTCGAACCGGCGT
>CAMLHI010000445.1 GCA_946479705.1 uncultured Oxalobacteraceae bacterium | reverse complement strand
AGTATCTGGACAGCCGCCAGAGCGAGGTCATCGGCGCGCTCGGGGCGGCGCCCATCACCCACCGCTACAAAGTGGTGTTCAACGGCTTTGCCGCGCTGCTGACCGACGCCGAAGTGCGCGCGCTCAAGAAGCACGGTGGCGTGGCCAGCATCAGTGCCGATTCGGTGCTGCATCCCGATACCAGCTACACCCCGACCTTCCTCGGCCTGGACCAGCCGAACGGGCTGTGGCAGCAGGTCGGAGGCAAGGCTGTGGCCGGCGAAGACATTGTCATCGGCCTGGTCGACACCGGGATCTGGCCGGAACATTCCAGCTTCGCCGACCGCATCGACGCCAGCGGCGCGCCCAGTCATGGCGGCGCCACCCTGGCCTACGGCCCGCCGCCGGCCGGCTGGAAAGGCGGGTGCGAGGCCGGTGAAGGTTTTTCGGCCAGCAACTGCAACAATAAGCTGATCGGCGCGCGCTATTTCAAAGGCGATGGCCAGACCCTGCACTGGACCGAGTTCGCCTCGCCGCGCGATTCGCTGGGCGGCCCCGAGGGCCACGGCGGGCACGGCTCGCACACCGCCAGCACGGCGGGCGGCAATGCCAATGTCCAGGTCGACATCAACGGCGTGAAGCTGGCGGTGATTTCGGGCATCGCACCGCGCGCCCGCCTGGCCGCCTACAAGGTGTGCTGGACCAATGACGCCGGCACCAACGGCTGCGCCAGCTCGAACAGCGTGGCGGCCATCGAACAGGCGGTCAAGGATGGCGTGAACGTCATCAATTTCTCGATCAGCGGCGGCGGCAGTTTCAACGACCCGGTCGAAGTGGCCTTCCTGGGGGCGGCCAGCGCCGGCGTGTTTGTGGCGGCCTCGGCCGGCAATTCCGGCCCCGACACGGCCGCGCCGGCGCCGGCCGCGCACCTGGGTCCCTGGCTGGCCACGGTGGGCAATTCGACCCACGACCGGCTGTTCGTGGCCGATGCCAGCCTCGGCAGCGGGGTCACGCTGACCGGCGCCTCGGGCAACGCCAATACGCCGGCCAGCCCGCTGATCGGCGCGCGCGACGCCGGCCTGCCCGGGGTCGATCCCGGCGACATCAATCTGCTGCGCTGCTTCGGCCCCGCCGACGGCGGTCCGCCGCTGCTCGATGCGCTCAAGGTGAGCGGCAAGATCCTGGTGTGCGACCGCGGCTCCAACGTGCTGGTCAACAAGAGCGCCAATGCCAAGACGGCCGGCGCGGTGGGCGTGGTCATCGCCAACACACCGAGCACCAGCAACACCATCCTCAACCAGGCCCATACCCTCTCCACGGTGCACCTCAAGGCCGCCGACGCCAGCGTGCTCAAGGCCTACATCGACGCCAATCCGGCCAGCGCCAGCGCGGCGCTGGGCAATCTGCATGCGATCGCCGACACCAGCGTGGCCGCGCCGATGATGGCCGGCTCGTCCTCGCGCGGACCGAGCGTGGCCAATCCCAACATCATGAAGCCCGACCTGGCCGCGCCCGGCACGGATATCCTGGCCGCCGTTTCCGCCGACCTGAGCCGCGAGCAGCGCGACGCCATCGCGCAGGGCGGAACGGCCCCGGCTTCCGACTGGGCCTTCTATACCGGCACTTCGATGGCCAGCCCGCACGTGGCCGGCAGCGCCGCGCTGCTCAAGCAGCTGCATCCGGGCTGGACCCCGGCGGCGATCAAGTCGGCCCTGATGACCACCGCCGCGCCGACCAAGCCGGACGGGCGCGATGGCCCGGTGGCCTGGGACAGCAGCGCCCGCACCACCGGCACCTTGCCATGGGGCCAGGGTGCGGGCCAGCTGACGCCGTCCGCGGCCGCCCATCCCGGCCTGGTGTACGACGCCACCGAAATCGACTACGCGCGCTTCCTGTGCGGGCTCAATGCCGGGGTGTACAGCCCCGCGACCTGCAGCGCCATCGGCACCATCGCGGCCTACAATTTGAACCTGGCCTCGCTGACCGCGGCCAGCGTGCTGGGCACCCTGAGCATGACGCGCACCGTGACCAATGTGGGAGCGGCCACGGCGACCTGGGTGGCCAGCGCCAGCTTGCCCGGCTATGCGGTCAGCGTGCTGCCGCCCACCCTGACCCTGGCGCCGGGCGCCAAGGCCAGCTTCAAGCTCACCCTGACCCGTGGCAGTGCGGCGCTCGATACCTGGGCCTACGGCAATCTGGTGTGGAGCGACGGCAGCACCAGCGTGACCAGTCCCCTGACCGCGCGCGGCACGGCCCTGGCGGTGCTGGCCACGGTGCGCAGCGAAGCGGCAAGCGGCAGCAAGGCATTCACCATCGGCACCGGGGTCAGCGGGCAACTCGGCAGCGTCAAGTCGGGCCTGCTGCCGGCCACCCGCGAGTCGCGCGTGGTGGGCCAGTCGAGCGTCGATGAGGACGTGTACCTGGCGGCCTGCCACGCCGGCGGCGCGCCCGGCGTCAACGTCCACGCGGTGACAGTGGCGCCGGGCAGCATGGCGGCCCGCTTCGCCCTGTACGACGAGGACACGGCCGGCGGCGGCGGCTCCGACCTCGACCTGCTGGTCCTGGACAGTGCCGGCAATCTGGTCGGCAGCAGCGGCAGCGGCACCTCCAACGAACAGGTGCAGCTGGACAATCCGGCCGGCGGCAGCTACAAGGTGTGCGTGGTCGGGTTTGCCCCCAAGGACGGCGCGGTGGGCTACACCCTGTCCTCATGGGTGCTGGCGCCGAACGGCGCCGGCGGCGGCTTCAAGGCGCTGCTGCCGGGGTATGTGTATGTGGGCGGCACCGCCACCGTCAGCATGAGCTGGGCCGGCCTGGCGCCGGGCCAGCGTCACCTCGGGATCCTGCGCTATCTGATCGGCGGCAGCGTCAAGGGCCAGACCATGGTGGAGGTGAACACCAACGATCCGCTGCCAAGCTTCGAGTCCGTGCGCAGCGCACCGGCGCTGTAACACGCGGCGCCGGAAAACAGCCTCGCCGGCCGCTGCCGGCGAGGTTTTATTTTGTGGGCGTTGCATTAACGCATCATCGCTGTGTGCAGGGGCTTTCCCTCTGGGACGGGAGGGTGTGCACCAAAGTGGCGCAGCTCTCTGCGACAAGCAGAAAATAATTGCTTTTCGTAAGTAAAAAACCATGCTTTACTGCAAGTCTCGTACCGACTGTC
>CAMLHI010000444.1 GCA_946479705.1 uncultured Oxalobacteraceae bacterium | reverse complement strand
GCCGACAACAGCGTGATATTTTTTTTCAATGTCATGATGGTTTCCACTGCGGCGCTGCGCGCCGTCGATAAAAAAAATGGGGCGGCCGAAGCCGCCCCATAAACCGCCGGAAAGCCGGCAGGAGAGATCTGTAGCGGGGTAAGCCGATGATACAAGCCAAACACTGTGCGCTTGGCTGCCACCCTTTCTTGCGTCGCCGTGAATTTCTGGTCGTGCAAACATGCGAAGAGCGTATTGTGCGGGCGGCGGGCGAATCGCAATAGTGCTAAAAATCATTAACGAACGCATGAAATTGCCCAGATCGCCATAGCCGCCGCGGATCCCGCGGGCCCGCAGCCGAGCGGTAGAATGGCGCCGGCCGAGCGTAAGCGATAACTCGTCGGCGTCGGCAACAAGAGCGCAACACTACACTAGCTACGCGGCGGCAGCGCCGCCATCAATCCCGCCGGCGGCCTGCCGATCAGCTTGCGCGGCAGGAAATCGAAGTCCGCCGCGCCGGGCTTTTTCCATCCAAGCATCAGTGCGATGCCGTAGCGCGGCCCCTGGAAGAAGCGCACGCGGAAGTTGCGCAGGCCTTTCTCCAGCTTCACCGGCACCATGACCGGTATCGGCCCGTGGATGCCGTCGTTGTTGATCACTTCCAGCTCGTCGATACTGAGGATGGCGCCATCGTCGGACAAGAGCATCAGGTCCCACTCGCCGCCTTCCTCCACATTGACGGTGAAACGGATATCGAGCCCGAACCACTCGACCGTCGTGCCCATGCCAGGAAATCCTTCCAGGAAGGAGCGCGGCGCGATGTCGAGGTTGGCCAGGCAAACGCGCTTGATGGGCTTGCGCCACCGCATGTCTGTCACCGACCGGGTGTCGTTGCTCAAGCGATAGACGTCGGCCACCATGTGGCGGTCCGGCGAGTTCGCGCAGTCTTCGAACAGCCTGGCGGTGCTGCCGCTGCCCCTGCCGTTTCCGCCGATACCTGTGCCATTGCCATTGCCGGTGCCAGTGCCGTGCTGGCCGGCCACGGCATCGGCGGGCGACAGCGCAGCCGGCGGCTCGCTGACCTGTGTCTGAATGGCATCGGGCACAAAATCGAGCGGCGGCAGCGGCGGCGCCTTGCGTTTGGCGGCCTTGGGTGGCGGCGGTTCGACAGTGGGGCGGACCGCCTTGACGCCGGACTGCATCGTCCCGGTGGTCTTTTGTGGCGCTGGCTTCGGCAGGAACAGCCGTACTTCGATAATGCGCGAGTCCGGTGTAGGCGGGGCGCTCATGCGCGCCGGCGACAGCAGCACCAGGATGAGAATCGCCGCGTGGACCAGGAGCACCACGGCCAGGGCGTAGCGATTGTGCCTGCGCCACCATGATGGAACCGGGTCAGCCGCGCGCGCCGGGCTACTCGGTGATGATGGAAGCGGGGACATGCGGCAAGCTCGGATATCGATGTCGGAGTGAATCACTCTAACACCGAATTGTGTTGACCCGACAACGTATTTGCCTTGCGCATTCTGCAAGTCCGCATTTTTTGCGGCCAATCGGCAACACCCGGAACAAGCGCACATGGTCCATCCGCTCGGACAGGGCGAAGCCGAGCTGGCGCTCCGGGCGCCTTGGCTGGCTTCAGCGCACGCCGAGGGCTTCGTCCCGGAAGGCACGCGGCGTGTAGCCCAGTTCACGCTTGAATACCAGATTCAGGTACTGGGTGGAACCGAAGCCGCAGTCCAGCGCCACCTCGGCAATGCGCTCGCCGCTTTGCAGGCTGGCCTTGGCGGCGTCGAGCTTGTTGCGCAGGATCAGGTCGTGCACGCTGCAACCGAGTTCCTGACGGAAGGACACTTCGAGCGAGGAGCGCGACACGCCCACATAGTCGGCCACCTGGCTGGTGCGGATGCCCTGGCAGGCGTAGCGGCTGATGAAATAGCGCGCCCGCATGACCTGCGGATGAATGCCGGGCAGGTGCTCGCTGGAGGCGAAGGCGTTGATGCCGGACGGCGGCACCAGGATGCGGGTGTCCTTGAGGCGCGCGCCGTTCAACATCCGGTTCAGCAAGTGGGCGGCGGTGCGCCCCATTTCCTGCGCGCCCTGGATCACCGAACTGAGCGGTATGGGGGTGAGCGCACGCACCAGGGGGTCGTTGTCGATGCCGATCAGCGCCACTTGTCCCGGCACCTCGATGCCGGCCAGACGGCAAGCCTGCAACAGCTGGCGCGCACGCGCGTCCGTGACGGCGATGATGCCGATCGGCTTGGGCAGACTGCGCAGCCAGGCGATCTGGCCTTCCACCGCATCGTCCAGCGAGCCGGAGCCGGTTTCGCCGCCGCGGTAGATTTCCACCTCGATCCGGTCGCCATCCATCAGGGCGCGAAAGGCGTTTTCACGCTCGATGGCCCAGCGGCTTTCCTTGACGCCGGGCAGGCTGAACATGGCGAAGCGGCATAGTCCGGACTCGATCAAATGGTCGTGCGCCAGCTTGATGAGCTTGAAATTGTCGGTCGCCACATACGGCACGCCGCGCGGATACTCCTTGTCGTCGGCGTAGGAACCGCCCACCGCCACCACCGGCAGGCTGCTGCGCGCCAGGGCCGCGGCCACCGCCGGATCGTCGAAATCGGCGATGATGCCGTCGCCATCCCAATGCTCGATGCCGTTCAGGCGCAGGCGGAAGTCTTCTTCGAGGAACAAGTCCCAGGCCGTGCGCGTACTGCCCAGGTAAGCCGCGATGCCTTCCATGATCTCGCGGTCGAATATCTTGTTGGCGTTAAACAGCAGGGCGATCCGGTGGGCTTTTGTGGTCATTGTCTTGGCTGAATTGCGGGTCTCGGCGCAGAACGCCACGGCGGTGTAGAAATTTTTCTCGCCACCCGCGCAGGTATGCCTGAACGGGGGTGGCGGGCCGATTGCGGTAGAATGCCGAAATGCAAGCCCCCCTTCAAAGGCTTTGTGACAGTCCGGATCGACCCGTTGCAGAACGGTAGAACGCACCACCCAGACGGTCGGTTCCGCTTACGGGTGCGCCGGCTCATTGCGCAAGCCGCGGTCGGTGAAAGATTGTGAAATACGCATCGCGCTGGCCTGGACGGTCAGCGGCGCTGTGAAACAGGACCATCGTGCGAACGCCATTGCTTAAAACATTCAAGGCCATGATCGT
>CAMLHI010000443.1 GCA_946479705.1 uncultured Oxalobacteraceae bacterium | reverse complement strand
GGCGGCGGCGGGGGCGGAATGCGCTTTTAGGGTAAGATTCGCTGTTCCGCGCATGGCATGCAAGCGCCGGGCATCCATTTCAGCCTCGAGCGCGTCCGCGCCGGCCTTTGCCGACGCCGGCTTGGGCGTGTGCGCCGCCATCAGCCGTTGCGCTGGCAAGCGGCCAGGCGCTTTGGAAGCGCCAGCACGCCATCGCACTAATAAAGCAGGAATTTGATGAAATACAGTAAGCGAACAATCAGCGTTGCCCCGATGATGGATTGGACCGACCGCCACTGCCGCGTCTTCCATCGCCAGATCACCCGCCACACCTGGCTGTACACCGAAATGGTGACCACCGGGGCGCTGGTGTATGGCGATGTCGAGCGCCACCTGCGCTTCAACGACGAAGAACATCCGGTCGCGCTGCAGCTGGGCGGGTCCGACCCGGCCGACCTGGCCACCAGCGCCCGCCTTGGCCAGCAATGGGGCTACGACGAAATCAACCTCAATTGCGGTTGCCCGTCCGAACGGGTGCAGAAGGGCGCCTTCGGGGCTTGCCTGATGGCCGAGCCGCAACTGGTGGCCGACTGCGTCAAGGCCATGCGCGACGCCGTCACCATCGACGTCACCGTCAAGCACCGCATCGGCATCGACAAGAATGAGGACTACGGCTTCGTGCGCGACTTCGTCGGCACCATCGCGGCGGCCGGTTGCCGCACCTTTATAGTGCATGCGCGCAACGCCATCCTCAAGGGATTGTCGCCCAAGGAGAACCGCGAAATCCCGCCGCTGAAGTACGAGACCGCCTACCGGCTCAAGCGCGACTTTCCCGATCTCGAGATCATTATTAATGGCGGTATCAAGACCGCCGGCGAGGTAGCCCTGCATCTGGAGCATGTCGACGGCGTCATGCTGGGCCGCGAGGCCTATCACAATCCCTACTTGATGGCCGAGTTCGACGCGCGCTTCTATGAGGACGCCGCCGCCGTCAAGACCCGCGACGAGGTGCTCGAGGCGATGATTCCCTATATCGCCGCCCAGTTGGCCGAACACGGCGCGCGCGGGCTGAAACTCAATAGCATCACCCGCCATATGCTGGGCATCATGGCTGGCCTGCCGGGTGCCCGCCAGTTTCGCCAGGTCATGTCCGACCCGCGCAAGCTGGCCAGCGGCGACCCCCATCTCCTGCTCGAAGCGGCGGCGCGCCTGCGCCAAGCCGCCTGAGCGTGCGTCATGCATAACAGGCAAGTATTTACACACTTGTCTGTTGTCATTTTGCCGTCTTTTTATTTCCACACAGCAATCGGTTTCATGCTGGACAGCAAATAAAAGCTTGCTGTGGGGCAAAACTACAATCTATAATCTTCCCTCATCTTTTGGTTCTCGGCTGTAACTTGCGGTGCAACTGTTGTTCTAGTGAAACACCCAATGCCTTGATCAAATGTTTTTGCATCCGCAGTCATTAATTGATTTATCCTGAGAGAAACACGCGGATCTTCTGCGCGTAGCGATGTCGGTCTCAGCAGCGTCGCATGGCACCACCGAGCTTCCGAGCGAATCAGATCAATCGAACCTTAGACGAAGAGACGAAATGAATTTATCCAACATGAAAGTCGGCACCCGCCTCGGACTGGGCTTCACTCTGGTACTGTTTTTCCTGGTCGCCGTGACCTTCTTGGGGATTATGCGCATGGGCCAGATCCAGGACCGTCTCGATCGCGTCGTCAGCATGAACAATGTGGTGACCCGCCTGGTGATCGAAATGCGCACCAACGTGGCCGACCGCATCACCTCGCTGCGCATCCTGACCCTGATGAGCGATCCTGCCGACATGGAACAGGATATGAACAAGATCAAGGACCTGGCGCGCAAATACGGCGAAGCCGAGACCAAGCTGACGGCCAAGTTCGCCGCAGGCGCCTCGGCCGAAGAAAAGGTCTTGCTGGCCAAGATCAAGGAACATGAATCGGCCGCGATGCCGGCCATCGCCAAGGCATCCGATCTGTGGCTGGCAAGCAAGGCTGAAGAAGCCACCCGCGTGATGATCAAGGAAATCCGTCCCGTGCAAAAGAAGTGGATGGAAGCGCTGGACCAGCTGGCGACCCTGGAAGACAAGATCAACAACACGGCCGTGGCCGACGCCGAATCGTCGTACAAGAGCTCGCGCCTGACCATGCTGGCTTTGGGAGGCGTGGCCATCGCCCTGGGCCTGATCGCCGCCGTGGTGATTACCCGCGGCCTGCTCAAGCAACTGGGCGCCGAGCCTGACTACACCGCCAATATCGCCGGCAGCATTGCCCATGGCGACTTGTCGATCGACATCGATACTGTCGGCGCCGAGCGCGGCAGCCTGCTGGCCGAAATGAATGAAATGCGCAATAGCCTGGTCGGCATCGTGAGCCAGGTGCGGTTCGGCACGGAGACCATCGGCACGGCCTCGCGTGAAATCGCCGCCGGCAATGTCGACCTGTCCTCGCGGACCGAAATGCAGGCCAGCTCGCTGGAAAAAACCGCCTCGGCGATGGAAGAACTGACGTCGACCGTGCGCCAGAATGCCGAAAATGCCCGCGAAGCCAATATGCTGGCCGCTTCGGCTTCGGACGTGGCCCGCAAGGGTGGCGACGTGGTGTCGCAAGTGGTCGACACCATGGGTTCGATCAATGCCTCGGCCAACAAGATCGTGGACATTATCGGCGTCATCGACGGCATCGCTTTCCAGACCAACATCCTGGCGCTGAACGCCGCCGTGGAAGCGGCCCGCGCCGGCGAACAGGGCCGCGGTTTTGCCGTGGTTGCCTCGGAAGTGCGCAACCTGGCCCAGCGCAGCGCCGCCGCCGCCAAGGAAATCAAGACCCTGATCGGCGACTCGGTCGAGAAGGTCCAGGCCGGCAGCAAGCTGGTCGGCCAGGCCGGCGTGACCATGGATGAGGTGGTCGCCAGCGTGCGCCGCGTGACCGACATCATGAGCGAGATCGCCAACGCCAGCCAGGAGCAGAGCGCCGGCATCGAACAGGTGAACCTGTCGATCATCGAGATGGACAGCATGACCCAGCAGAATGCCGCGCTGGTGGAACAGGCCGCCGCCGCCGCCCAGAGCCTGCAGGACCAGGCCAGCGAACTGGCCCACGTGGTCAGCATCTTCAAGCTGGTCGAGGGCGAGCAGGCCCAT
>CAMLHI010000442.1 GCA_946479705.1 uncultured Oxalobacteraceae bacterium | reverse complement strand
TCGCCCATGGCCCTGGCCGAGGACATGCAAGCCTTCTACGCCATCGCCGACCAGACCCGCCTGCGCATCGTGCAGGAAACCCTGTCCGGCCCCTGGGAAGCCTTGCTCGACCGCCGTGCCGACCTGCTGGTGGGCGTGGCCGGTGAAGGCCCGGCCGGCGGCGGCTACGTGGCGCGCCCGATCGGCAGCATGCCCTTCACCTTCGCGGTGGCCCCGCAGCACCCGCTGGCGGCACTGCCCGAACCGCTCGGCCGCACCGTCCTGCAGCAGCACCGCGCCGTGGTGGTGGCCGACAGCGCGCGCACAATGCCCGGCCGCACCGTCGGCCTGCTGTTCGGCCAGGACACCCTGACCGTGCCGGCCATGCACGTCAAGTTCGACCTGCAGGTGCGCGGCATGGGCTTCGGCTTCCTGCCCGAACCGTGCGCCCGGCCCGCCATCGAGGCTGGCCTGCTGGTCGAAAAACAGGTCGAGGAAGTGCGCGAGGCGGAGCAGTTCTACGTGGCCTGGCGCGTGGGCGAGGAGGGCGCCGCGCTGCGCTGGTGGCGCGAGCGCCTGCACAGCGCCGGGCTGTTCGCGCGCCTGTGCCGCCACCTGCCTTCAGCCGTCATGTCGAATCGCTAACGCAAGATTCCAACGTTCGATGCCAGAATGCTTGGTGAACGTGATGCTGCAGAGTAACATGTGCTTTCCTGTCGCGAAACACTCCACCATGACCTCACTGCCGCTCCTGTTGCGCATCCTGGCGGACCAGCACGGCGTTCCCGCCGCCCTGCTGGCCGAAGGCGGCGCAGTCCAGGCCAGCGAGCTGGCGGACCTGTCCGGCCAGATCGCCTGCCTGTACCGTCCGGGGCGTGCCGACGCCGAGCTGTTCGAGCAGCACGGCTGGCGGGCGCTGGCCGACGCTGCACTGTGCCGCGTCGACGAGCGCCTCGCGCCCGGCGTCATCGCTCCCGGCGCGAACCTGATCGACGGCCTCTGGTGGCGCGCCGCCCCGGCCAAGCCGGTCGGCGCCCAGGCCGCCTCGCGCGCGCTGGCCCTGCAGCTGGTCGAGCGCGTCGCCGCCGACGCCGACAACCACGAGATCGAAGCCCTGCTGCGCCAGGACCCGGCCCTGTCCTACCAGCTGCTCCGGCTGGTCAACGCGATCGGCGGCGGCAGCGGCCGGCGCATCACCAGCTTCGGCCAAGCCATCCTCATCCTCGGACGCCAGCAACTGCGCCGCTGGCTCAACCTGATGCTGTTCGCCGCGCGCGACGGCGATGTGCGCTCGGCCATGCTGCTGGCGCGCGTGGCGGTGCGCGCCCGCCTGCTCGAACTGCTGGCCAGGCTGCACGGCGGCGACAGGCTGACCCAGGAACAGGCATTCATGACCGGTATGTTCTCCCTGCTGGGCGTCCTGTTCGGCATGCCGATGGCGCAGCTGCTGGCGCCCCTGTCGCTGGGCGAAGCGGTGCACGCCGCCCTGCTCGACGGCCAGGGCGAACTGGGCGCGCTGCTGGCGCTGGCCGAGTGCGCCGAACGGGCCGACCTGGAAGGCGTGTCCGCGCAGCTGGCCGCGCTGAACCTGCCGGTCGATGGCTTCAACCGCGCCATGGCCGAGGCCAACGCCTGGATGCTGGGCGCGCTGCGCGACACCCGGGGCGGTGTCCGTGGCTGATTCCGCGCTCGAACGCAGCCTGCGACTGGCGCGCGCCGCCCGCAATCTTGACGGCGCAGCGCTCCAGAGCTGCCTTGCGCAACTGGAGGCGGCGCTCGAGCAGGTCAAGGCGGAACGCCCCATGATCCCGGAAGACGCCGTCATCGAACTCGACGCGGCCGGCTACATCAGCCGCTGGACCCGCGGCGCCGAGCAACTGCTCGGCTACAGCGCCCTTGAGGCGCTCGGCCAGCACGTACTGTTCCTGTACCCGGACGACGATGAGCCGGGCAGTGGCGAACCTGGCCAGCAAACCGAAGTCGCGCGGCGCCGCCGCAACGGCGAGACCATCTGGCTGCGCCAGGAACTGACCCTGATGCAGGATGACGCGGGCGAACCGGCCGGCATACGCATGCGCCTCGCGCCCCTGGACGACAGCCTCAGCGACGACGACAAGCGCCACCTGCACGCCCGCATCATCGAAGACAGCGAGCAGGGCGTCCTGATCACCGACGCCGCCGAACGCATCGTCTCCATCAACGGCGCCTTCACCCGTATCACCGGCTACGCCCCCGCCGAAGCGATCGGCCAGACGCCCGACCTGCTGCGCTCCGGCCTGCACGACGCCGAATTCCGCGCCAAGGTGCGCGCCGCCATGAAAGGCAGCGCACCCTGGCGCGGCGAAATCATCGGCCGGCGCAAGAACGGCGAACTGTTCCCGCAATCGGTGACCATCAGCGCCGTGCGCAACGGCGCCGGCGCGATCACCCACACCTTCTCGCTGTTCTCCGACATCAGCGCCCACAAGGATGTCGAAGCGCGCATGCGCCACATGGCCAACTACGACAGCGAAACCGGCCTGCCCAACCGCACCCTGTTCAACCATTTGGTGGACCAGGTCCTGAGCGAAGCGCGCCGCGGCGGCCAGTATGGCGCCGTGATGGTGATCGAATTGAGCCGCATGGGCGCCATCAGCGACACCCTCGGGCACGAAGTGGCCAGCGAACTGCTGGCCGAGATCGGGCGCCAGTTCCGCGCCGTGCTGCGCGAGCCCGACATTTTGGCGCGCATCGACGGCAGCAAATTCGCCATCGCCCTGACCGTCATCGAAAAGCGCGAGCACGCCGGCGTGGTGGCGCAAAAGCTGCTCACCGTGCTCGGCTCGCCCATCGCCGCCGCCGGCCACGGCCTGCAGGTCAGCGCCGACGTCGGCATCGCCGTCTATCCCGAAGACTGCATGGACACCGCCTCCCTGGTGCGCTTTGCCGACGTCGCCATGACCCGCGCCCAGGAAGCCGGCGGCGGCAACTTCCTCTTCTACCGAGACGAGATGGACCAGCGCGCGCGCGCGCACCTGCGCCTCGAAAGCGAACTGCGCGCCGCCCTGGCCGACGGCCACCTCGAGCTGCACTACCAGCCCAAGGTCAGCCTGCGCAGCGGGCGCATGGTCGGCGCCGAAGCGCTGCTGCGCTGGCGCCATCCCGAGCGCGGCATGATCTCGCCCGGCGTCTTCAT
>CAMLHI010000441.1 GCA_946479705.1 uncultured Oxalobacteraceae bacterium | reverse complement strand
TCGCCCATGCCCAGCAGGGCTTCCGCGCCCATCTGGTCGAGAATGGTGCGCGAGTCGATCTTGGACGAGACCTGGAAGGCGATGCGGGTCGGGATGTTCGCCTTGATCAGGCCGGTTATCACGTCCACCGAGGGGCGCTGGGTGGCCAGGATCAGGTGCAGGCCGGCCGCGCGCGCCTTTTGCGCGATACGGGCGATCAGTTCCTCGACCTTCTTGCCCACCACCATCATCAGGTCGGCCAGCTCGTCGATGATGATGACGATGGTCGGCAGCTTTTCCAGCGGTTCGGGCGAATCGGGTGTCAGGCTGAAGGGATTCGGAATGTGTTCCTCGCGCTTGGCCGCCTCGGCGATCTTGGCGTTGTAGCCGGCCAGGTTGCGCACGCCGAGTTTACTCATGAGCTTGTAGCGGCGTTCCATCTCGTTCACCGCCCAGTTCAGGGCATGGCCGGCCTGGCGCATGTCCGTCACCACCGGCGCCAGCAGGTGCGGGATGCCTTCGTAGACCGACATTTCCAGCATCTTCGGATCGATCAGGATCATGCGCACGTCGGCCGGGTCGGACTTGTACAGCAGCGACAGGATGGTGGCGTTGATGCCCACCGATTTCCCCGAGCCGGTGGTGCCGGCCACCAGCAGGTGCGGCATCTTGGCCAGGTCGGCGATCACGGGCTTGCCGGCGATATCCTTGCCTAGCGCCACGGTGAGCTGGGACGGGCTGTCGTTGTAGATCTTGGAACCGACGATTTCGGTCAGGCGCACGATCTGGCGTTTCGGGTTCGGCAATTCGAGCGCCATGTAATTCTTGCCGGGGATGGTTTCGACCACCCGGATCGAGGTCAGCGAGAGCGAACGTGCCAAGTCGCGCGCCAGGCCGACGATCTGGCTGCCCTTGACGCCGGTGGCCGGCTCGATCTCGTAGCGGGTGACCACCGGACCCGGATAGGCGGCCACGACCTTGGCTTCCACGCCGAAGTCGGACAATTTCTTTTCGATCAGGCGGCTGGTGAATTCCAGGGTTTCCACCGATACCGTTTCCTGCACCGGCGGCGGTTCGTCCAGCAGCGACAGCGGCGGCAGGCTGGAGTCGCCCGGCAAGTCCTGGAACAGCGGTGCCTGCTTTTCCTTCTGGGCCCGCTCGGACTTGACCACCTCGACCACCTGCGGCTCGATCTTGACGGGCGGCGCCACCACGTGCTTTTCGACGTGCTTGGCGCGCTCGTGAACCACGACTTCGTCGCGCTTGACGGCCGCCACTTCTCCCTGCTTGCGGTCTTCGCGGTCCTGGTAGCGCAGGCGGAACCAGTCGATACTGTCTTCCAGGGCGCCGCCGATACGCTCGGCCACGCCCAGCCACGAGACCTGGAAAAACAGCGAAAAGCCCAGGCCGAACAGCAGGAGCAGCAGCAGGGTGGCACCGGTAAAGCCGAGCGCGACGTGGGCCCAGTGGCCGATCACCTGGCCCAGCACCCCGCCCGGGGCGCGCGGCAGTTGCACCGTCAGCGACCACATGCGCAGGTATTCGATGCCCACGCTGCCGGCGAACATCAACGTAAAGCCGATCCAGCGGATCAAGCCTTCCTGGCGGTGTTCGGGGTCGACATCCTTTTGCAGGATGAATTTATGGGTCAGCGAGCGGTAGCCGGTCCACACCACGCGCAGGAAACCGATGCACCACCACCAGGCCGAAAAGCCGAAGATGAACAGCATCAGGTCGGCCAGGTAGGCGCCGGCGCGTCCGCCCAGGTTGGCCACGCGCGGCACCAGGGCCTCGTGCGACCAGCCGGGGTCCGCCTTGTTGTAACTAAGCAATATCATCACAAAGTACAAGAAGAGGAAGGAAAACGCGATCCAGCGCGCCTCGGTCAGCAGGCGCACGAGACGGTTCGGCAGCGGCTGGCGCGGCGGCAGATTGTTGCGGTTGTAACTATTGGAGGGGGCTTGGCTGGTCTTTGTCATGCTTTGATGCGTGTGCTGGCTGCCCGGTGGAACTGGCCCGCGGTGGCGGACCGCCCACGGCGTGAAAAGGCGATCCGCCCATTCTAAGCCATCTGGCGCAGATCGGCCCCATCATTCATGCTCGTGCGCATCATCGTCTATAATCTTGGAAGCTCCGCCGCCATACGAGCTTACCCACGTGCGGACCTTGAACTGCGTCAACCTGCCCTCAGTTTACTACCACCATTTCTCAGCAAAGCGCCTTATGACCTCTACCAAACACGCCAAAGTCTTGATCATCGGTTCCGGCCCGGCCGGCTACAGCGCCGCGATTTACGCCGCGCGCGCCAACCTGAGCCCGATGCTGGTCACCGGCGTGGAGCAAGGCGGCCAGCTGATGACCACCACCGACGTGGAAAACTGGCCGGGCGATCCGCTGGGCGTGCAGGGTCCGGAACTGATGCAGCGCCTGCTGCAGCACGCGGAGCGCTTCAAGACCGAGATCGTGTTCGACCACATCCATACCGCCAAGCTGTCGGAAAAGCCGATCCGCCTGATCGGCGACAGCCATGAGTACACCTGCGACAGCCTGATCATCGCCACCGGCGCGTCGGCGCAATACCTCGGCTTGCCGTCGGAACAAGCCTTCATGGGCAAAGGCGTGTCCGCCTGCGCCACCTGCGACGGCTTCTTCTACCGCGGCCAGGAAGTGGCCGTGGTCGGCGGCGGCAATACCGCGGTCGAGGAAGCGCTCTACCTGTCGAACATCGCCAACAAGGTCACGATCATCCACCGCCGCGACAAGTTCCGCGCCGAAGCGATCCTGATCGACCGCCTCAACGCCAAGGCGGCCGAAGGCAAGATCGTCATCAAGTACAACCACACGCTCGAGGAAGTGACCGGCAACGAAAGCGGCGTCACCGGCGTCAACATCAAGTCGACCGAAGACGGCAGCATCACGCCGCTGAGCGTGCACGGCCTGTTCGTGGCGATCGGCCACAAGCCGAACACGGCCATGTTCGAAGGCCAGCTGGACATGCACAACGGCTACATCAAGACCAGGACCGGCCTGGAAGGCATGGCCACCGCGACCAATATCCCGGGCGTGTTCGCCGCCGGCGACGTGCAGGACCATATCTACCGCCAGGCCATCACCAGCGCCGGCACCGGCTGCATGGCCGCGCTGGACGCCCAGCGCTACCTGGAAAGCCTGGAAGACTGA
>CAMLHI010000440.1 GCA_946479705.1 uncultured Oxalobacteraceae bacterium | reverse complement strand
AGGCGCTCTTCCAGCGCCGTCACTTTCTGTTCCAGCGCCTCGAGCTTGGCGCGGGTCTTGGCCAGCACCTGGTTCTGGATGTCGAATTCCTCGCGCGTGACCAGGTCGAGCTTGGAAAACCCCTGCGTCATCATGGCCTTGACGTTCTTCTCGATGTCCTTGGCCGGCGAGCTTTCGATGGCCTGATTGATCTTGCTTTGCAGATCATTGAAAAAGCTGTTCATGTCCATCGTGGTTCATCCTAGGTCGTATTCGCACCGAATGGGTGCGATGATTGCATTATTTTGGTGCGCATGCCCGCTGATCGGGCGTGCCCGCACCATCTTTACGCTAAATTGTTCGCTTCTTCAGATGGTGCCGGCCTACACAAAATACAAGTTGGCAGGTTGCAATTAGTTCGCTGGCACGACTTCTGCTAACAGAACGGAAGCCGATACTAGCCACTGGCATCAATTTTAAACGCAACTGCACAATAAGCTCATCCAAGAGGAAAATCATCCATGAAAAATATGACCACGAAATTGTCTTTTGCAGCCGCCCTGGCCCTGACGCTGGGCACCATCGGTGCGCCTGCCGCCTTCGCTGAAGAAGCTGCTGCCAAGCCAGACAATGAAGTGAGCTTCAATGCCGCCGTCACCAGCGAATACCGTTACCGCGGCTACTCGCAGAGCCGCCTGAAGCCAGCCTTGCAGGGCGGTGTGGACTATGTCAACAACCCGACCGGCTTCTACGCCGGCGCATGGGCCTCGACCATCAAGTGGGTCAAGGATTTGAGCGGCGACGCCAATGTCGAAATCGACCTGTACGGCGGCAAGCGCGGCGATATCGGCGGCGGCTTCTCCTACGATGTCGGTGGCCTGTACTACGTGTATCCATCGAACGGATTGCACCCGAACGCCAACACCTTCGAACTGTACGGCCAGGTCGGCTACGGCCCGGCCTACCTCAAGTACTCGCACTCGCTGACCAACCTGTTCGGCACCGCCGACAGCAAGAACAGCGGCTACCTGGACCTGGGCGCCAACATCGATGTCGCTACCGGCCTGGTGCTGAACCTGCACGTGGGCCACCAGCGCGTGGCCAACCTCTCCAGCGCCAGCTACACCGACTACAAGATCGGCCTGACCAAGGACGTCGGTTTCGCCTCGGTCTCGCTGGCCTGGATCATGGCCGATACCGACTTTTATCACAGCCCGGTGGGCAACAAGGACCTGGCCAAGTCCCGCGCAGTGCTGGCCATCTCGAAAACCTTCTAAGCGAGGCAAGGCATGAAACTCATTACCGCCATCATCAAGCCGTTCAAGCTGGACGAAGTGCGTGAAGCGCTGTCGGCCATCAACGTGCAGGGCATTACCGTGACCGAAGTAAAAGGCTTCGGTCGCCAGAAAGGCCACACCGAGCTGTATCGTGGCGCCGAGTACGTGGTTGACTTCCTGCCGAAAACCAAGATCGAAGCGGCCGTGGACGATGCCATTGTCGACCAGGCCATCGAAGCGATCGAAAACGCTGCCCGCACCGGCAAGATTGGCGACGGGAAAATCTTTGTCTACAACCTGGAACAGGTCGTGCGTATCCGTACCGGCGAAACCGGCAACGAAGCACTTTAAGGGGATCTTCAAGATGAAAAAAGCTATCACCAAATGGCTTGCCGGGGCGGCAGTACTGCTGGCCTTCGGCGGCGTCCTGCCGGCTTCGGCACAGGACGCTCCAAAACCTGAAGCGGCCGCTTCGGCAGCCGCCGCCGCTTCGGTGGCTGCGCCTGCGGCAGCTGTCGCCGCTCCGGCACCGGAAGCCGCACCTGCGGCCGCCGCCGCCGCACCGGCACCGGCTCCGGCTGCCGCCCCGGCTGCGCCGCCGACTCCGCAAAAGGGCGATACCGCCTGGATGTTCGTCGCCACCCTGCTGGTCATCCTGATGACCATCCCCGGCCTGGCCCTGTTCTACGGCGGCCTGGTACGCAGCAAGAACATGCTGTCGGTACTGATGCAAGTGTTCATGGTGTTCGCCCTGATCATCGTGCTGTGGTGCGTGTACGGCTATTCGCTGGCATTCACCGAAGGCAGCCCGTTCATCGGCAAGTTCGACCGTGCCTTCCTGTCCGGCATCTGGGACGCCCAAAAAGGCGCGTTCAGCTACGCCGCCACCTGGAGCAAGGGCGTAGTCATTCCCGAGTTCATCTACGTGGCCTTCCAGGGCACCTTCGCCGCCATCACCTGCGGCCTGATCGTCGGCGCCTTTGCCGAGCGCGTCAAGTTCTCCGCCGTGCTGGCCTTCATGGTCCTGTGGTTCACCTTCGGCTACCTGCCGGTCGCCCACATGGTCTGGTTCTGGACCGGTCCTGACGCCATCACCAACGCCACCACCCTGGCCAGCGAAACCGCCAAGGCTGGCTTCCTGTTCCAGAAAGGCGCGCTGGACTTCGCCGGCGGCACCGTGGTGCACATCAACGCCGCCGTTGCCGGCCTGGTTGGCGCCATCATGATCGGTAAGCGCGTCGGTTACGGCAAGGAATCGATGGCCCCGCACTCGCTGACCATGACCATGATCGGCGCATCGCTGCTGTGGGTGGGCTGGTTCGGTTTCAACGCCGGTTCGGCACTGGAAGCGGGCGACGTTGCCGCCCTGGCCTTCATCAACACCCTGCTGGCCACCGCTGCCGCGACCCTGTCGTGGGTGTTCGGCGAGTGGATGACCAAGGGCAAGCCATCGATGCTGGGCGGCACGTCCGGCGCAGTGGCCGGCCTGGTGGCCATCACCCCAGCCTGCGGCTACATCGGTCCGATGGGCGCACTGGTCATCGGCCTGCTGGCCGGCGTGGTCTGCCTGTGGGGCGTGAATGGCCTCAAGCGCCTGATCGGCGCGGACGATTCGCTCGACGTGTTCGGCGTGCACGGCGTCGGCGGTATCCTGGGTGCGCTTCTGACCGGCGTGTTCGCTGCGCCATCGCTGGGCGGCCAGGGCATTTTCGACTACGTCACCAACAAGATGTCGGCCGATCCGTACTCGATCGCCAGCCAGGTGTGGATCCAGGCGCAAGCCGTGGGCACCACCATCATCTGGTCGGCAGTGGTTTCCTTCGTGGCCTACAAGCTGGTTGACGTCGTCATCGGCCTGCGCGTTCCGGAAGAAGAAGAGCGCGAAGGCCTGGACATCACCAGCCACGGCGAGTC
>CAMLHI010000439.1 GCA_946479705.1 uncultured Oxalobacteraceae bacterium | reverse complement strand
GTGATGGCCGCCAGCGAAATGGCGATCTGTTCGGCCGTGGTGGCCAGCGCCCACTGATGGTGGGTATGCAGCTTGGCGTCGGATTTGCGGTTCCATTCGTCGGACTTGGCGTCGAGCGCCTCGGCCTGCTTCTTGATCTCTTCCTTCTCGCTCTTGTAGCGCGCCACCTCGGCCTTGTACTTCTCCGGGTCCACGCCGGGCAGCGCCATGGCCATCTCGGCCAGGTTCTGCTTGTTCGACTTGGCCTGGTAATAGTTCCAGCTGTTGGTGGCGTTGGTCTTTTCGATCGCCGCGTTGTTCTTGTACATGGCCGCATCGTTCTGGGTGGCGCCGCCCTGATAGCCGAACATGGCGCCCACAGTGGCCAGGATGGCCGTCATGACCGCGATGTTGTTGGAGAAGCTGTCGCTGTTGTGCGCCGCGTGTTCGACCGCATGGTCATGCGGCCCGTGTACGTGAAAACCGTGTCCTGACATGGCATCTCTTTCGAAGATAAATTAGCGCGCCGTGCGCTGCAGGGTGACGAAGGCGTAGCCGGCGTCCAGGGCCGGCGCGTGATGGATTTCGCGCGCCTGTTCGCGCCATTCGCCCGCTGCCAGCGCCGGGAAGAAGGTGTCGCAATCGAAGCGCCTGGCGATCTCGGTCAGTTCGAGCCGGTCGGCCAGCGGCAGCGCTTGGGCAAAGATTTGGCCGCCGCCGATCACGAACACCTCGGCGTCGCCGCACAAGGCCAGTGCCTCGGCCAGCGAGGCGGCACGCTCGACGCCGTCGTGCCGCCAGTCGGCGTTGCGGCTGATGACGATATTGCGCCGCTTGGGCAGGGCGCGCCCGATCGAGTCGAAGGTCTTGCGGCCCATGACGATCGGGTGGCCGCTGGTAATCCGCTTGAAATGCGCCAGGTCTTCCGGCAGATGCCAGGGCAGCCGGTTGCCGATGCCGATGCCGCGTTCGGCGTCCATCGCCACTACGAGGGTAATCCTTGCCACTGCAGCTCCTTGGATGAGGGAGCCGACATTATCGTGCAAATCCGTCAGACCTGCCAATCGAGGCCGGCGCCTCGCCGCGGGAGCCGCTTGGGGCGCTCGCGCCCGGCTGATTGAATTGTTAATTCCAGAAAATTAAGACATTCATTTTTGCCAATCATCTTATTTCTTGTGCATGCATCAACAAAACCGGGAATGCTGACGATTTAACAATTACATCGCATGCGATTCTGTCTAGTGAATTGAATAAGTTTCATAGTGAGAATGGGTGAGAATCGGGGATATTTCCACAACATCTGTGGCATTTTTGCGTAACAAATTTATTTCCTTGCGGCAGCGAATTAATTTCCGGTATTGTGTCACGACGCGTTGCCGCACGGCATTGTTTTTACCGGCCTGGCGCGCATGATAGTCGCTTGCGGCAGCGCTGCCGCACTGCCAAAAACACCTGCTAGGAGACCACATGAAGCACCCCCTCGAGCGCGCCGCCGGGCCGACCGCGATCCTGGCGCTTGCCGACGGCACCACTTTCACCGGTCATGCCATCGGCGCCCACGGTCACAGCATCGGCGAAGTCGTTTTCAACACCGCCATGACCGGCTACCAGGAAATCCTCACCGATCCGAGCTACATGCGCCAGATCGTCACCCTGACCTACCCGCACATCGGCAATACCGGCGTCAACCTGGAGGACGGCGAGTCCTCGGAGGGGACGGCGGCGCGCGTGCACGCGGCCGGCCTGGTCATCAAGGACTTGCCGCTGCTGGCCTCGAATTTCCGCTCGACCCAATCGCTGTCGGACTATCTGAAGGCCCAGAACGTGGTGGCCATCGCCGGCATCGACACGCGCAAGCTGACCCGCATCCTGCGCACCAAGGGCGCGCAGAACGGCGCCATCGCGGTCGACGCCAGCGCCGACGAGGCGGTGGCGCTGGCGCGCAGCTTCGCCGGCCTGAACGGCATGGACCTGGCCAGGCTGGCCTCGACCACGGAACGCTATGAATGGCACGAGACCGAATGGCGCCTCGGCAGCGGCTACGGCCGCCAGGACCAGGGCCGCTTCCACGTCGTCGCCTACGATTTCGGCATCAAGGCCAACATCCTGCGCATGCTGGCCCAGCGCGGCTGCCGCGTGACGGTGGTGCCGGCCCAGACCAGCGCGGCCGATACCCTGGCGCTGCAGCCGGACGGCGTGTTCCTGTCCAACGGCCCGGGCGACCCCGGCCCCTGCGACTACGCCATCGCCGCCTCGCGCGCGATCATCGAGCGCGGCGTGCCGACCTTCGGCATTTGCCTGGGCCACCAGATCATGGCGCTCGCTTCCGGCGCTAAAACGCTGAAAATGAAGTTCGGCCACCACGGCGCCAACCACCCGGTGCAGGACCTCGACAGCGGCCAGGTGATGATCACCTCGCAGAACCACGGCTTCGCGGTCGACGCGGCCAGCCTGCCGGCCAACTGCCGCGTGACCCACGTTTCGCTGTTCGACGGTTCCCTGCAGGGCTTCGCCCGCACCGACCGGCCTGCTTTCTGCTTTCAGGGCCACCCCGAAGCTTCGCCCGGTCCGCACGACCTGGGCGCGCTGTTCGACCGTTTCATTTCCCTGATGGAGACCCGCAATGCCTAAGCGCTCAGACATCAAGAGCATCCTCATTATTGGCGCCGGCCCGATCGTGATCGGCCAGGCCTGCGAGTTCGACTACTCCGGCGCGCAAGCCTGCAAGGCCCTGCGCGAAGAGGGCTACAAGGTCATCCTGGTCAACAGCAATCCGGCCACCATCATGACCGACCCGGACATGGCCGACGTCACTTACATCGAGCCGATCCAGTGGGAAGTGGTGGCGCGCATCATCGCCACCGAAAAGCCGGACGCGGTGCTGCCGACCATGGGCGGCCAGACGGCGCTCAACTGCGCGCTCGACCTGCACCGCCACGGCGTGCTGGCCGAGCATGGCGTGGAACTGATCGGGGCCACCCCGGAAGCCATCGACAAGGCCGAGGACCGCTCCAAGTTCAAGGATGCGATGACCAAGATCGGCCTGGGTTCGGCCCGTTCCGGCGTGGCCCACAGCATGGCCGAAGCCTGGGAAGCCCAGGGCGAACTGGGCTTCCCCGTCATCATCCGTCCCTCGTTCACCATGGGCGGCAGCGGCGGCGGCATCGCCCACGACGCCACCGAATTTACCGCCATCTG
>CAMLHI010000438.1 GCA_946479705.1 uncultured Oxalobacteraceae bacterium | reverse complement strand
TGGCGCAGCATGAAGCGGCGCGCCGCCATGGCCACGGCCACCGCCGCCAGCATGGCCGACAGCAAGCCCACCAGCGAGAGAAAGCGGTCAGCCCGTTCCAGGGTGGCGCGCATTTCCGGGCGGCCGTTTTCAAGCGATTCGAGGCGCACGCCTTTCAGGTCGCGCTCCTTGATCTGGACGGTGAGCCATTGCTGGAAGGCGTCGACGCTGGCGCGCCGGTTCGGATCGGCGCCGGCCACCTGCATGCGGTAGGTCAGGCGCGCGCCGTCGGCGCTCAGGCCGGTTGCGGCCAGGTCGCCCAGGGCCAGCATCACGCGCGGGGCAAAGCTGGCGAAGTTGGCGCCGCGGTCCGGTTCGCTGGCGATCAGGCGCTCGATGCGAAAGCCGCGCTCGCCCAGGCGCAAGGTGTCGCCCAGTCTGGCGTTCAGCGCGGTCAAGAGATTGGCGTCCACCCATACCGTGCCGGGCACCGGCGTGGCCGAGGTCGGGGTGCCGATGGCGGCGCTGGCCTGCTCGGGATCGCTGCTCAGCTTGAGCTGGCCGCGCAGGGGGTAGCCGGGCGAAACCGCCTTGAGGGCGGCCAGCACCGCTTGCGACTGCTCGCCCTCGCCGGCCTGCGCCATGCTGAAGAAGGTGACGGTGTCGGCCAGGCGCAGGCCGCGCCGGCTGGCCTCGGCGCGCCAGGCCGGGTCGGCCGGCTGGTCGGTGTTGACCAGCAAATCGGCGCCGAGCAGCCGGTGGGCGTCGCGCTCGAGGCTGCTGCGCATGCGTTCGATGAAGAAGCCGACCGAGCTGAGCGCGGCGACCGCCACCACCAGGGCCAGCAGCAGGAAGCGCAGCTCGCCGGCGCGCCAGTCGCGCGCGCTCATGCGCAGGGCCTGTTTGAACATGGGCGCGTTTAGCTTAGTGCGGGATGGCGGCGAAGTAGCGCTCCACCTCGTCGAGATAGCGCAGGCGCGTGTCCGGATCGAGGAAGGAGGCCTTGAAACTGTTGCGTGCCAATTGCTTGGCGTGGTCGCGGTTCAGCGGCAGCGCCTCGAAGGCGGCTTCGAAATTGGCATTGATGTAGCCGCCGAAATAGGCCGGGTCGTCCGAGTTGACGGTCACGGCCAGGCCTTCGTCGAGCAGGCGCAGCAGGTTGTGCTGGGCCATGTCGTCGAACACCCGCAGCTTCACGTTCGACAGCGGACACACGGTCAGGGCGATCTGTTCGCGCGCCAGGCGGTGGGTCAGCGCCGTGTCTTCCAGGCAGCGCACGCCGTGGTCGATGCGTTCCACGTTGAGCAGGTCGAGCGCGGTTTCGATGTATTCCGGCGGGCCTTCCTCGCCGGCATGGGCGACCAGGTGCAGGCCGAGCTGGCGGCAGCGTTCGTAGACGCGGGCAAATTTCTCGGGCGGATGGCCGCGCTCGGAGGAATCCAGGCCCACGCCGAGCAGCTTGTCGCGGTAGGGCAGCGATTCTTCCAGGGTGGCCAGGGCGTCGTCCTCGGACAGATGGCGCAGGAAGCACATGATCAGGCCGGTGCTCAGGGGGCTGTCCTGGCAGGCGCGCCAGATGCCGTTGACGACGGCCTCGAAGGGCACGCCGCGCGCGGTGTGGGTCTGGGGATCGAAAAAGAGCTCGGCATGCAGCACATGGTCGGCCTGGGCGCGCGCCAGATAGGCGGCGGTCATGTCGTAGAAATCCTGCTCTTTCAGCAAGACACTGGCGCCGGCGTAATAGATATCCAAAAACGATTGCAGGTCGGTGAAGGCGTAAGCCTGGCGCAGGGCCTCCACCGAGGGGTAGGCCAGCGCCACGCCATTGCGCTGCGCCAGCTCGAATATGAATTCCGGCTCCAGGGAACCTTCTATATGGATGTGCAATTCGGCTTTCGGCATGGCGCGCAGCATCTGGCGCAGTTGGTCGTTCAGCATGGACTCTCCGTGTCGTCGATCGCAGCGATCGTCTGCATAAAGCGCGGACCCGGAACACCCTGGTCCGCGCGGATGTCAGGCAGTGTACCGCATGCGCGCGCAGGCCAAGTGCGGCACCGGATTTGTGTGACATGGGACGATTTGCGTGCGACATCGGGCGCCGAGTTCGTGCACTATCGATATGCCATCTGGTGACACGCCGCACTATGATCGACAAGGCCGGAATGCGGCGCGTCGCAAGCATGTAAAAGCAGCATCGAAACGCGAAAAAAGCCACACTCGCGGCCCCTTACTTATTGAACATTTCTTTTATTAATCAGCGGCTTAACGCCGTTACATTCGCTTGCACGACATTACTTTGACTTCCGGAACTATTAGGCACATAATAAATTTCATAGGCGTAAGAAGACCTTGCCCGCACGCGCAAAATGCCCGGGAAAACCCGGTAAAAAAACAAACATTGATACGCGTTTTTTGTTTCAAAAAATCGAAACAACAAAACCTCCGTAGCGATCCGATAAGGAGTACGCCCACGACACCAGGCCTGGCTGGAACGCCAACGGTAGGACTGCCAGTGATAGTGAAGTAGTGACAGCACATTAAAGGACATTCAAATGACCATTTTTGACAACTACGCAGCCCGCTACGAGCGTACCCGCGAAGAGGAATATTCCCTCACTGAGTATCTGGCCTTGTGCAAGAAAGACAGGCTCACGTACGCCAGCGCGCCGGAACGCATGCTGGCGGCGATCGGCGAGCCAACACTGGTCGATACGCGTAACGACACGCGCCTGTCGCGCATCTTCGCCAACAAGGTCATCAAGCTCTACCCTGCCTTCAAGGAATTCTACGGTACCGAGGAAGTGATCGAGCAGGTGGTGTCCTATTTCCGCCATGCGGCGCAGGGCCTGGAAGAGCGCAAGCAAATCCTCTATCTGCTCGGCCCGGTCGGCGGCGGCAAGTCCTCGATCGCCGAAAAACTCAAGTCGCTGATGGAACAGGTGCCTTTCTACTGCCTGAAGGGCTCGCCGGTGAACGAATCGCCGCTGGGCCTGTTCAACGAGGAAGAAGACGGCGCCATCCTGGAAGAAGACTTCGGCATCCCGCGCCGCTACCTGCGCACCATTCCCAGCCCATGGGCGGTCAAGCGCCTGCACGAGTACAACGGCGACATCAACAAGTTCCGCGTGGTCAAGCGCTACCCCTCGGTGCTGAAACAGATCGCCATTTCCAAGACCGAACCGGGCGACGAAAACAACCAGGATATTTCCT
>CAMLHI010000437.1 GCA_946479705.1 uncultured Oxalobacteraceae bacterium | reverse complement strand
AAAGTTGTCGCTGGCGAAAAACTTAAAGTAGAACAGATACCGGCAGACATTGGTTCCGAAATCACCATCGATCAAGTTCTCGCAGTAGGCGCGGGCGACACCATCAAGTTTGGTGCGCCATTGGTCGAAGGTGCAAAGGTACTGGTAACTGTTGTGGCACACGGTCGTCACGATAAAGTGAAGATTTTCAAGATGCGTCGTCGTAAGCATTACCAGAAGCATCAAGGCCATCGCCAGAATTTCACCGAAATCCAAGTCGTATCGATCAACGGCTAATTGCTGTTTGCCCGATTTATCCAGCTATCAAGGAGTATTTAAATGGCACACAAAAAAGGCGGCGGCACAACGCGCAACGGCCGTGACTCAGAATCAAAACGCCTCGGCGTGAAGGTTTACGGCGGCCAGGCAATCAATGCCGGCGGCATCATCATCCGTCAGCGCGGCACCCCAGTGCGCGCTGGTGAAAACGTCGGCACCGGCAAGGATCACACCCTGTTCGCGCTGGTCGACGGCAAGGTGAAGTTTGTCGTCAAGGGCGTCGGTTCGAAGCAGTTCGTGACCGTGGTGCCTAACCAGGCCATCGCGGCTTAAGTTAGACCCGTTAGCATTACCGGCGCCGCACGGCGGCGCCCACTTGTAAGGCGAAAGCCTTCCATTGAAAGGCTCTGCCCACGGTAGAGCCTTTTTAGTTTTAAGGCGGCATTCATGAAGTTTATCGACGAAGCAAAAATCGAAGTCATCGGTGGCGATGGCGGCAACGGCTGCGCCTCGTTCTGCCGTGAGAAATTCCGGCCCTTCGGCGGCCCCGATGGGGGCGATGGCGGCAAGGGCAGCTCGATCTTTGCCGTGGCGGACCGCAATATCAATACCCTGGTGGATTTCCGCTACTCCAAAGTCCACAAGGGCAAGGATGGCGAGCCGGGTCGCGGCGCCGATTGCTACGGCAAGGGCGCGGAAGACATCTTCCTGCGCATGCCGGTCGGTACGCTCATCGTCGATAGCAACAACGGCGAGATCATCGCCGACCTGACCGAGCACGGCCAGACCGAACTGCTGGCCAAGGGCGGCGAGGGCGGCTGGGGCAATATCCACTTCAAGTCCTCGACCAACCGCGCCCCGCGCCAGAAAACCGAGGGCAAGGAAGGCGAGCGGCGCGAGCTGCGCCTGGAGCTCAAGGTGCTGGCCGACGTCGGCCTGCTGGGCATGCCCAACGCCGGCAAGTCGACCTTCATCACGGCCGTGTCGAACGCCAAGCCGAAGATCGCCGACTATCCGTTCACCACCTTGCACCCGAACCTGGGCGTGGTGCGCGTGTCGCACGAGCGCAGCTTCGTCATCGCCGATATTCCCGGCCTGATCGAAGGCGCCGCGGAAGGCGCCGGCCTGGGCATCCAGTTCCTGCGCCACCTGCAGCGCACCAACCTGCTGCTGCATATCGTCGACCTGGCGCCGTTCGAGAGCACGGTCGATCCGGTCAAGGAAGCCAAGGCCCTGGTCAAGGAGCTGGAAAAGTACGATCCTTCGCTGGCCGAGAAGCCGCGCTGGCTGGTGCTCAACAAGCTGGACGTGGTGCCCGAGGACGAGCGCAAGAAGCGCGTCAAGGATTTCGTCAAGCGCATGGGCTGGAAAGGCCCGGTGTTCGAGATTTCGGCGCTGTCGCGCGAAGGCTGCCAGGACCTGGTCAATGCGATCTACCTGCACGTCGAGGCCAAGCGCACCAGCGAGCACCGCGCCACCGAGACCCAGATGACCGAAGAAGCGCGCGGCATCGTCTCGATCGACCCGGACGATCCACGCTTCAAGATCCTCGATTAGAATTGGCGCTGCCCGTGACGATGGCGGCGCTGCGCGCGCAGCTGCTGCGCCTGATCGCGACCGTGTGTTCGCTGGCCGCGCTGACGGCCATGCTGGACCCCGACCGCGTGGCCAATGTCATGGGAGAGTTTCTGATCGGCGTGAACGGCTACAGCCAGTTCTACGCCATCTACGTCGGCGTCAGGCTCGCTACCGCGGCCCTGGCGCTGCTCGCGGCACGGCACGGCGACCAGCCGGTCCTGGGCGATATCACAGCACTGTTTATCCTGGCGCAGCCGGCCGGCCGCTTCATCGCGGCGTTTGCGATCGGCCTGCCCAAGGGTTTGTTACTAGCCGTTTGCGGGATCGAACTGGCGGGCGGCCTGATGCTGCTTGCGCTGCGCCCGCGTAGACCCGGACCGATACCGCAACGATGAAATCCATCATACACACCGCGTCCCGCATCATCATCAAGGTGGGCTCTTCGCTCGTCACCAACGACGGCCGCGGTCTCGACCACGCCGCCATCGCGCGCTGGGCCGCGCAGATCGCCGCCTTGCGCACACTGGGCAAGCAGGTGGTGCTGGTAAGTTCGGGCGCCATCGCCGAGGGCATGCTGCGCCTGGGCTTCGACAAGCGCCCGACCGACATCCACGAACTGCAGGCCTGCGCCGCGGTGGGGCAGATGGGCCTGGCCCAGATCTACGAGACCAGCTTTCGCGCGCACGGCATCGGCACCGCGCAGGTGCTGCTCACCCACGCCGACCTGGCCGACCGCGAACGCTACCTGAACGCGCGCTCCACCCTGACCACCCTGCTGCGCATGGGCGTGGTCCCGATCATCAACGAGAACGACACCGTGGTCACCGACGAAATCAAGTTCGGCGACAACGACACCCTGGGCGCCCTGGTGGCCAACCTGATCGAGGCCGACGCGCTGGTGATCCTGACCGACCAGAAGGGCCTGTTCAGCGCCGATCCGCGCAAGGACCCGAACGCGGTGCTGATCGCGCACGGCAAGGCCGGCGACCCCTCGCTCGAAGCGATGGCTGGCGGCGCCGGCAGCAGCCTGGGACGCGGCGGCATGCTCACC
The DNA here is from genome assembly GCA_946479705.1 of uncultured Oxalobacteraceae bacterium. The sequence goes on along the minus strand of CAMLHI010000437.1, from coordinate 304 downwards.
AAGATCCTGGCGGCCAAGCGCGCCGCCGGTTCGGGCGCGCACACCATCATCGCCTGGGGCCGCGAGCACGACGTGCTCACGCGCCTGGCCAACGGCGAGGAAATCGGCACCCAGCTGAGCGCCCAGACCGGCCATCTCACCGCGCGCAAGCAGTGGATGAGCGACCATCTGCACACCGCCGGCAAGGTGGTGCTCGACGCGGGCGCGGTGCAGAAGCTATCCAGGGAAGGCAAGTCGCTGCTGCCGATCGGCGTGGTGGAAGTGAAGGGCGAATTCGGCCGCGGCGCGGTGATCACCTGCCTGA
>CAMLHI010000436.1 GCA_946479705.1 uncultured Oxalobacteraceae bacterium | reverse complement strand
CCAGGGTCTTGGTCTGGTCGAAGCGGCCGCACAGCACGTTCGGCTTGGCCAGCATTTCCTGGATGCGCGCGATCGGCGCGGCGGCATCGGCGGCGGCGCAGCAGGCGACCAGCACCAGGGCAGTCATCAGTCGTTTCATTGCGGGTTCACTCCCAGTTTTTCCAGCAGAACGGGCGGCGATACGAAGCACATCTCGCCCGTTTCCAGGCTCACCGCCACCTGGGTGGTGGTGGCGCGGTGCAGGCGCTTGCCGGTGTCGGCGTCGGTAATCAGGTAATCGATGCGCAGACGGCTTTCGTATTCGACGATGTCGGCGCGCAGGCGCAGGCGCTGACCGAACTTGGCCGCGCCGATGTAGCGCAGGCTCATGTCGATCACCGGCCAGGAATAGCCGGAGTCGCGCATCTGCTCGTAGTTGTAGCCAATGGAATCGAGCAGCGCGCAGCGCGCCATCTCGAGATATTTGACGTAGTTGCCGTGCCAGACGATCTGCATCGGATCGAGATCGAAGAACTGCACCTGCATCTCGGTCTCGGCGCTCCAGCGGCTGGGCGTGTCCTTCCTACGCATACAGGCTCCAGGCCTGGGCGCGGATGCGCTCGATGAGCACGCGCAGCTCGGGGTCGAGGCGGCGGTCTTCCTCGGCCGGAGCGATGTCGGCGCCCAGCGCGTCGAGCATCTGGCGCAGCGCCGGCGGCGCTTCGGTCTCACCCACGCGGCAGCGCAGCCACACGCCCTGGCGCACGGCGATCAGCAGCGCCGCCACCACCTGCTCGGTCAGTTCCAGCACGCGCAGGCAATCGCGCGCGGCGATGGTGCCCATGCTGACCTTGTCCTGGTTGTGGCATTCGGTCGAACGCGAGAACACCGAGGCCGCGCGGTCGAACAGCATCGGACGGGTGGTTTGTTTCAGGTCAGCGGGATGCATCGTGGGAGTCCAGATCGGGAAAATGCCAGAAATCGTAAAAGTTAAACCACTCCAGCGGAGCGCGCAGGCAGTGGTACTGCAGGCGCGCGGCGTACTGCGCGGCCAGTTGGGTCAGCGCGCCTTCGCGCGCCTTGCGCGGCAAGGTCACGCGTTCCTGCAGCAGTTCGAAATGCACTTCGTGGGCGCCGCCCACACGCATCGAAAACAGCGCGTACAGGGGACATTGGAGCACGCTGGCGAGTACGTAGGGGCCGACCGGAAAGGCCGCCTCGGCACCCAGGAAGGGCACGCGCGCCACCCGCCCGCCGGCCGACACCGGCACCCGGTCGCCGGCGATGACGACGAATTCGCCGCGCGCGACCCGCTCTGCCAGCATCATGGCCGTGGCCGGAGTCATCTCGGTCACCTGCAGAAGATTCATCTGGCTGCGCGGATCGAGCGCGGCCAGCATGTCGTTGAATGCCTTGGCGTGGCGGGTGTGCACCAGCACCGTCAATTTGAGCTGGCTGACCGACTGCGACAGCACCCGGCACAGGTCGGCGTTGCCGAGGTGGGCGCACAGCAGCAGCGCGCCGCGCCGTTCGGCCAGCAGCGCCTTCATCGGTTCCACGCCGCTGTAGCGTACCGCGCCGGTGTCGAACAGCCCGCCCCACAGCAGCATCTTGTCGAGGATGGCTTCGCCGAAGTGGCCGAAGTGGCGCAGCACGCCGAGCCAGCCGCTGGCCTGCGGGGTGAAGGCATCGACGCGGCGCAGGTACTGCTGCGATGCGCGCCGCGCTGCCGGCTTGGTCAGCACGTACCAGGCCAGTACCGGATAGAACACGACGCGGAACGGCCAGCGCCCCGCCACCCGGCATATCCAGAACAGCAGGCGCATGCCGCCCACGAAGCTGGACTCCGAGATCGCCGCCCAGTGGGTGCGCGCGGCCGTCATGCGGACCGCCATTTGCGCGCCAACAGACGTGGCAGGCGCACCAGCATGCCGAAGAACAGTACCGTGTGCATGCGCGTGATAAGCACGTTATCGCGCAGCGCCATGAAGTGCGAGACGCCATCGGTCGGGTAGCTGACCCGGGTCGGCAGGTTCACCACCTGCACGCCGTCCCAGTACAGGCGCACCAGGATTTCGGGGTCGAAGTTCATGCGTTTGCCGAGATTGCGGCGGCGCGCCAGGGCCAGCACCGGCGCCACCGGGTAGAGGCGAAAGCCGCACATCGAGTCGCGGATCGCGAACGACAGGGTATTAATCCAGATCCAGACGTGGGTCAGGTAACGCGCGTACAGGCGCAGCGCCGGCACCGACTCGTCGTACACCGGGCAGCCGGTGACCACCGCCTGCGGCTGGGCGCGCGCGCTGTCGATGAAGCGCGGGATATCGGCGGCGCAGTGCTGGCCGTCGGCATCGATCTGCAGGGCATGGGTGAAGCCCAGGCGCCCGGCTTCGGTGAAGCCGCTCAGCACCGCCGCGCCCTTGCCCTGGTTGAGCGCGTGGCGCACCAGCGATATCCGGTCGGGCGCGCCAGCGGCAAGCGCGTCGAGCACCCGCGCGCACGAGGGCGAGCTGCCATCGTCGACCAGGATGCACGGCAATCCCTGCGCCAGCACCGCGTCGACCACGGCACCGACCGCGTGTTCGTGGTCGTACACCGGGATGAGCGCGCACACCTTCAGCATGATCTCAGTCCGCCTTCCCGAAGCGCAGCAGCGAGTGGCAGTAGCCGATGCCGTCGCGCGCGGTGAGCAGTTTCAGCCCAGCCGCTTCGGCCAGACGGACATAGTCGCCGCTCTGGTAGATCTTGCTGTTCCCGCTGGCCATGGCGGTGAAATACGGCGAGGTGTTGATCAGGCAGTAGGCGGCGATGTCATACTGCTGGCGGTCCCAGAAGGTGTCCATGATCAGCAACTGGCCGTTGGGCGCCAGCGCGCTGGCCGCGCGTGCCAGGATCGAGGCGATGGCCGGCTCGGAAAAGCAGGACAGGAATTGGCTCATCCAGATCAGGTCCATTCCGCCCGGCAGCGGCAAGCTGGCGTCGAGCAGGTCGACCGGGTGCAGCTGGGCGCGTTCGCGCAGGCCCGCTTCGGCCAGCGTGGACTCGGCCACGGCCAGCTGGCGCGGCAGGTCGACCAGATGCAGTTCGACCTCGGCGTTGTAGGCCAGCGCGGCGCGACTGAATTTGCCGGTATTGGCGCCCACGTCCATCAGCCTGCGCGGCGCGGTGGCGAAGACGTCCGGCAGGATCGCCGGGAACGAGGTGTCGGAGTAAAAAT
>CAMLHI010000435.1 GCA_946479705.1 uncultured Oxalobacteraceae bacterium | reverse complement strand
GTGCCGACGCCCACAAGAACGTGCGCGTCGTGGTCACCGCCAGCGACGGCCACACCGGCAGCAGCATCGCCAACGCCGCCTGGACAGCGGTCGACAACTCCGCGCCCGCCAACAGCGCCGCGCCGGTCATCAGCGGCACCGCCACCATCGGCAACGCGCTGGCCGCCAGCAGCGGCACCTGGAGCGACGCCGATGGCGACACGGTGACCTACACCTACCAGTGGTACCGGGCCGACGACAACAGCGGCACCAATGCCGTCGCGATCGACGGCGCCACGTCCGGCAGCTACACCTTGACCGGCGCCGACGCCCACAAGAACGTGCGCGTCGTGGTCAGCGCCAGCGATGGCAGCCGTACGACGGACGCCAGCGCCGCCTGGCTTGCGGTGGGCAACACGGCGCCAAGCAATAACCTGGCGCCGACGATCAGCGGCACCGCCACGGTCGGCAACGCGCTCAGCGCGACCACCGGCACCTGGAGCGACGCCGAGCAAGACACCCTGACCTACAGCTACCAGTGGTACCGCGCCGGCGACAACAGCGGCGCCAACGCAGTGGCCATCGCCGGGGCCACTTCCAGCAGCTATACCCTGGCCGGCGCGGACGCCCACCAGTACGTGAGCGTCGTCGTCACCGCCAGCGACGGCAGCCATCGGCCCGGCGCCAGCGCCGCCTGGACCGCTGTGGACAACACGGCGCCATCGAACAACGCCGCGCCAGCAATCAGCGGCAGCGCCATTGTCGGCAACGCACTGTCCGCCGGCACCGGCAGCTGGAGCGACGTTGACGGCGACACCCCGAGCTACAGCTACCAGTGGTATCGCGCCGATGACAGCAGCGGCGCCAACGCCCAGGCCATCGACGGCGCCACCAGCAGCGGCTATACCTTGAGCAGCGCCGACGCGCACAAGAACGTTCGCGTGGTCGTCACCGCCAGCGATGGCCGCGGCGGCAGCACCAGCGCGAACGGCGCGTGGACAACCGTGGCCATCCCGGCGCCGGCCACCACCGTGACCGGCGCCACGCTTTCGCTGGACAGCGGCGCGAGCAGCAGCGATTTCATCACCAACACGGCCGCGCAAACGGTGACCGGCACGCTGTCGGCCAAGCTGGCGCAGGGCGAAACCGTGGAGGTATCGGTCGACGGCGGCGCCAATTGGACGCGCGCGACCGTCAACGCCGGCGCGGATGGCTGGTCGGCCAGCGTCACGCTCAGCGGCGCCAACACCTTCATGGCGCGGGTGGCGAACGCGGACGGCGCCAGCGCGCCCTTCGCGCACGCTTACGCGCTCGACGCCACCGCCCCTGCCAGCGCATTGAGCGCCACGGCAGCCGACGGCGTCCTCACGGGCACCGTGTCCCCTGCCCTCGAGGCGGGAGAATCGGTCCAGGTCTCGACCGACAATGGCGCCACCTGGACCACGGCAACGCTCGGCGCGGACCGTGCTTCCTGGACGATCGCCGCCACCGGCACCGCGCAAGTGCGGCTGGTCGACCTGGCCGGCAATGAAAGCGCCGTGTTTACGATGGAGCAGGCGCCGCCGGTGCAGCCGCCACAGGTCCCGGTGGTGACGCCGCCGGCGCCCGTCAACACGCCGCCGGCGACGCCGGTCGTGTCCCTGCCGGCCACCGGCGCACCGGTGGTCCAGTTCCTGCCATCGAACTCGCCGCTGGCCGCGCCGGCCGGCGCCGATGCCGCCGCCAAGCTGCCGGCGGCCGTCGTTCCCGTCCTGCCCACGCCAGCATTGACCGCGCCGGCGGCGCCAGTGGCCACGCTGACGCAGGCACGCGATACGGCCTTCCGCGTCGCCGTCCTGCCGACGACAGCCGGCAGTGCCGAGACGCTGATGGTCAACAATCCGATTGCCGACCTGGCCATCGCCGCCGGCGACAAGATCAGCGTGCGGCTGGCCGCCGACACCTTTGCCCACACCAATCCGGACGCCGTCGTGACGCTGAGCGCGGCACGCAGCGACGGCGCGGCCTTGCCGGCCTGGCTCAGCTTCAATCCAAAGACCGGCCAGTTCTCGGGCACGCCGCCGGCCGGGTTCGAGGGCGCGATCAGCGTGCGGGTGACCGCGCGCGACAGCCGCGGCCACGAAGCGGTGCAGACCTTCAAGATCGTCATCGACAAGCAGCACAAGGATGGCAAGCCGCAGGCGCTGCGCCTGCCGCAGGCCGAGCGGCCCGGGCATCCCGGGCGTACGAGCCTGAGCCAGCAATTGCGCGGTGCGCGCGACGCCGGTGCCGACCGGATGGCCGCGCTGTCGCATAGCGCCAGGATGGCCAAGGAGCGTGCGTGAGCGATGGTGCAAGCCCGGCGCCTGACGCCTTACTGACCTTGATCGGGCTGGGCCAGCGCGCCCGGGCGGCCGCCAGCGCCGCCGAATTGGCTTTCCTCGCCGTCAATGACACGCACGCGCTGGTCCCCTACCGCCAGGCGGCGCTGTGGTTCGAGGCAGGCGGCGTGCGCTGCCTGTCCGGGGTGGTCGAAGCGGACGCCAATGTGCCCTATGCGCAGTGGCTGACGCGCCTGTGCAAGGTCTTGCAGGCGCTTCAGGCCGACGACGCGCCGCGCCTGGTCGGCGCCACCGACCTGCCGGACGAGGTGGCGAACGAGTGGGATGAATGGCTGCCGGCCTGCGTCGTCTGGCTTCCGCTACCGGGCAGCGCCGGCCACTCCGCTGGCGCGCTGCTTCTGGCGGCCGACCATGCCCCCGAGCCCGCCCTGCTGCCATTACTGGCCGAATGGCGCGACATCTGGCTGCACGCCTGGCGCGCGCAAACGACCGCGACACCCTATTCGAGGGCGCGCCTGCTCACCCGCATCAAGGCCTGGTGCACGGACGCGCCCGGACGGCTGCGCTGGCGCCGTCCGGCCCTGCTGGCGGCTCTCATCGCCGTGCTGCTGGTGCCGGTGCGGCTGACGGTGCTGGCCCCCGGCGAACTGGTGCCGTCCGACCCGGCCACCATCCGCGCCCCACTCGACGGTGTGATCGAGCGCTTCGCCGTCCGTCCCAACCAGACCGTCAAGGCGGGCGACGCGCTGTTCTCGTTCGACCAGGCACCGCTGGCCAGCCGGCTGGACGTGGCGCGCGAAGGCTTGGCGACCGCGCAGGCCGAATACCGCCAGGGCGCGCAAGCGGTGCTGGGCGACCCCAGGTCGCACGCGCAGCTGGCTTCCCTGCTGGGCAAGATCGCCGAGAA
>CAMLHI010000434.1 GCA_946479705.1 uncultured Oxalobacteraceae bacterium | reverse complement strand
TCGACCAGGACGAGTAGTTCTTGTTGCCGATGACGAGGGTCAGGCCGGCGTTGCGTGCGTCTTCCAGGGTTTGGGACAGGATAGGATCGAGTTCGGTGGTCTGCATGGTCTGTTCAAAGTCGGTTAGCGCCCGGCGCGCGCGCGGAAATCGTCGAAGCGCTCGTGCGGTGCGAGGTAGTGCGGGGCGACCGCCTCCAAGGCGGTGGGCACGATGCCCAGGCTGGCGTTGGTGGTGGCCTGGATGGCGGGGTCGACAACGTTATCAACCTGCATAGAGTCGATGTTATCACGGCTGATCATGGGCGTGCCGGGGAGCAGTTCGAACACGGCCGCCATCATCCTGCCCAGCGCGGGCGGCAGCGCGATGATCGGGCGCGCGTGGCCGCTGTAGCGCCCGGCCAGGCGGACCAGGTCGGCCAGGGTATAGATCTGCGGTCCGCCCAGGTGGAACACCAGGTGGCGCGTCTTGGGGTCCTGCAGGGCGTGCACGAAGGCTTGCGCCACGTCGCCCACGTAGACCGGCTGGAAGTCGGCGTCGGCGCAGGCCAGCGGCACCAGCGGCAGGCGGCGCTGCAGGCGCGCGAACATATTGAGGAAGCGGTCGCCGGGGCCGAACACCACCGAGGGACGGAAGATGGTGGCGGCGACCGACAGTTCGGCGCGCGCGGCCACTTCGCCGGCGGCCCTGGAGCGCTGGTACATGGAGGGGCCGTTGGCGGCTGCGCCGAGGGCGCTCATGTGCAGGTAGCGTGGGACTCCGGCCGCGGCGCAGGCGGTCACGATGCGGCGCGGCAGGTCGACGTGGGCGCGCTGGAATTGCGGGCCCCAGGGCGTGCCGCGCTTCGAGTACAGTACGCCGACCAGGTTGATGGCGGCGTCGCGCCCGTCCAGCAGGGCGCGCAGGGTGGCGTCGTCGTGAATGTCGGCTTCGAGCACTTCCACGCGCGGCAGGAAGGTCAGGTGCTTGGCGCGCTCGTAGCGGCGGGTCGGCACGATCACGCGCGCGCCTTCGGCCGACAGGCGCGCCACCAGATGGCTGCCGATGAAGCCGGAACCGCCGAATACCACTACCGTCAGGTCTCTCATGCGTGTCCTCGCTGGGGCTGGAGTCTAGGGAAGTTCGATCGTATTGGCGCTGCGCGGCACGACCCGCCCCAGACGCGCCTTGAGCGACTGCGGCTGGTTGTCGAACAGGGCGGCGTAGGTGGTGGCGTTGGCCAGCACGTTCTTGACGTAGACGCGGGTTTCCATGAAGGGGATGGTCTCGGCGAAGATGGCCCCTTCCATCGGCTCGCTCAGGGCCGAGCGCCAGCTGCGCATGCGCCCCGGCCCGGCGTTGTAGGCGGCGCTGGCCAGGGCTTGCGAGCCGTCCGCGCTTTGCAGCACCATGTTCATGTAGTTCGCGCCCAGTACCAGGTTGGTGTGCAGGTCGGCCAGCTTGCTGTGGACGTAGTCGCCCAGGCCGATCTTGCGCGCCACGTAGGCGGCGGTGGACGGCATCACCTGCATCAGCCCGGCCGCGCCGACCGAGGACTGGGCATCCATCACGAAGCGCGACTCCTGGCGGATCAGGCCATACACCCAGGCCTGGTCGAGCTTGAGCTGGCTGGTGGTCGGGTGCAGGATGTCGAAGTGCGGCGAGGGAAAGCGCTGGGTGTAGTCGAACTGGGTGCGGGTGCGCTCGGAGGTGCTGACCATGCGGTCGAGGATGCCGTTGGCACGGGCGAATTCGGCGGCGGCCAGCAGTTCGCGTTCGCTGAAGCGGCGCAGTTCCCAGTTCCATTCGCGCGTGCCTTCCGGGCGCAGGCGCAGGCTGAAGAACTTGAGCGCGCGGCGCAGGCCGGCATTGCTGGCCATGGGCGCGATTTCCTCGGGCGTGAGCGCGGTGCCGGCCGGTGGAATGCTGATCTGCTGGCCGAGTTCTTCCAGCGCCAGCTGGCCGTAGAAGGTGTTCTGGTCGGCGATGCGCTGGTACAGGGCGCTGGCGCCTTCGGCCCCAAGCGCGTGCTGCGCGCGCGCCAGCCAGTAGATCCAGGTGTTCTGGTTGCGCAGCGCCGGCGGCATCGATTCGATCAGGCCGCGGACCTGCTTCCAGTCGGTGCGGCGCAGGGCGATGCGGGTCTTCCACTGGATCTGCTCGGCGGTCAGCGGCGCGCCCTTGGCCAGCTCCCAGTACACGGGCGCGTCCGGCGAGACGGCCAGCGAGGCGGCGTGGGCGATGTTGGCCCAGCCGGTGGCCAGTTCCTGCGCGCTCAGCTGGCCGGAATTCTTGCGCAGGGCGATGGCGGCCAGCTTGAGGCTGGTGCGCGCCATGCGGCCGATGGCCACCAGGTAGATTTCGTGCTCGGCGCGGGTGCCGCCGATGCCGCGCGCCATGGCCACGGCGGGCAGGTCGACGGCCTGGGCGGCGCGCGTGTCGGAGGCGCCCAGCAGCAGCGCCAAGCGGCGCGCCGGACCGGTGGCGTGGGTTTCGCCGGCCAGGCGCAGCTGGACCAGCAGGTCGTCGACGCCGAACTGGCCGTTCTGCGCCAGTGTGGCGATCAGGGCAGCGCAGCCTTCGCCGTAGGATGGTGGACTGGTCAGGATGGCGCGCGCCTCGTCGGCCACCCGTTCGCCCTTCATGGCGCGCGACAGCAGCGCGTAGCACTTGACCTGCAAGTCGTCGTTCATGACGAACAGCGGCAGCTGCACGTCGAAATTGGCCCAGTCGCGCGCGCGGCCCAGTTCCAGCAGCCAGTCGTTGCGCAGGCGGTCGGCAATCGCGCTGCCCTGGTAGCGGCTGAGGAAGTCGCGTACCTCGGCGGCGGAGGCTTCACGCAAGCGCGGCTTGAGGCGGTAATATTCGACGTAGGACGGGATGGGATAATTGGGCAGGCGCGCCGCGTACTCGGCGGCCTTGGCGGCGTTGTCGAGCTTTGCGGCCTCGCGCAGCAGCACGAAGTTGTCATCGTCGGCGCGCGTGTCGACGGCCACCACCGGGGCGGCGGACGCGGCCACGGTGGCGGTGGCAGGAAGAGCTGCCGGCGGTGTTTGCGACCATGCCGGCAACAGCCAGGCATGGGCAAGGATCGCGCCGGCGAACAGTTTGAGCAGATGCATCAGGACCAACTTTCAATTTACGCTATCGACACATGACCGGCAAAACTAGAATACCACGCAGCTCGGAAGCTCTGCCAGAGGAAGGCGCGCACTGTAGCGCCGACGGCA
>CAMLHI010000433.1 GCA_946479705.1 uncultured Oxalobacteraceae bacterium | reverse complement strand
ATGTGGAAGACAATCCGGCCAACCTGAAGCTGGTGCACGACATCCTGAGCTTCCGCCCCGACCTGCACCTGCTGTCGGCGCCGGACGGCCACCAGGGCATCGCGCTGGCGCGCGCCCACCTGCCGGACCTGATCCTGATGGACATGAACCTGCCCGGCATCAGCGGCGCCGACGCCCAGAAAATCCTGCGCGCCGATCCGCGCACCGCGGCCATTCCCGTCATTGCCCTGACCGCCAACGCCATGCCGCATGACGTCAAGGCGGGCATGCACGCCGGATTCTTCCGCTACATCACCAAGCCGGTCAATGTCGAGGAATTGCTCGAGGCGCTGGACAGCGCGCTGGCGCTGGCCGCGGCGCGCCGCGAGGAACGGCCATAGGCCCGCGCGGCGGCGCGCGCCGGGCGCGAAAGGAGCAGGGATGGCCACGATCCTGATCGTTGACGATCATGTGTTGAACCGGCAGTTTCTCACTGCCCTGCTGGGCTTCGACCAGCATACCCTGCTGCAGGCGGCCGACGGCGCCGAAGCGCTCGCGCTGGTGGCCAGCGCGCGTCCGGCGCTGGTGATTACCGACATCCTCATGCCGCAGATGAATGGCTACGAATTCGTCACGCGCCTGCGCGCCGATCCCGCGCTGGCGGCCACGCCCGTGATTTTCTACACCTCCACCTACAGCACCCGCGAAGCCAATGCCATGGCGCGCACCTGCGGGGTGCGCTGGGTCCTGCAAAAGCCGGCGCCGCCGGACCAGATCCTGCAGACCGTGCGCGAGGCGCTGGGCTTGCCGCCCTCGTCGCTGGGGCCGTTCGTGCCGCCGGAACCGGCCGCCGCGCCCGCCCGCCTGGCCGTGGTCGACTATCAGCTCAGCGCCTACCTGAAGGAAGTCGATGCCGGCCGCCAGCTGATGTCCCGGCTGGCCGAACGACCCGACGGCACCTCCGCCGAGCCGGAGCGGCTCATGCAAATCGACCAGCGTTTTTCGCACTCGCTGGCCGACCTGCAAACCGTCAGCCTGCGCCTGAGCGCGCTGATCGAGATGGGCATCGAGATGTCCAGCGAGCGCGATCCGCTGCGGCTGCTGCACACCGGCTGCCGGGTGGCGCGCCACGTCAGCGTGGCCAGCTACGCCGTCATCGGCCTGCTCGATGCCGACGGCAGCGGGCTGCTGCACGTGGCCGCGCGCGGGCTCGACGCCGCGCAGCAGCAGGCCCTGGCCGGCCTGCGCCCGCACAGCGGCGTGCTCGGCATGCTGCTGGAGAACAGGATGCCGCAGCGCGCCCAGCGCCTGGACGGCGACCCGGCCGCGCTCGGCCTGCCGCCGGGCCACCCGCCGGTCCACAGCTTCCTGGGCGTGCCGATCGCCGCGTCCGGGCGCAGCTACGGCTGGATCTACCTGGCTGATAAGCTCGGCGCCGCCGCCTTCAGCGAGATCGACGAGCAGACCGTCGCCACGGTCGCCACCCAGCTGGCGGTGGCCTATGAAAACCTGGCCCTGTACGATACGGTGCAAGACCATGTCGCCCAGCTCGAGCAGGACCTGTGCGAACGCCTGCGCATCACCGACCGTCTGCACGACAGCGAGGAACGGTTTCGCCAGCTGGCCGAAAACATCAACGACGTATTCTTCCTGATCGATCCGGACGGGCGCCGCACCCTGTACATCAGCCCGGCCTACGAGGCCGTATGGGGACGCAGCTGCGCCAGCCTGTATGCCAACCCGCAGTCCTGGATCGAGTCGATCCACCCGGACGACCTGGGCGCCGTGCAGGAGCACCAGGCCGCCTTGGCCGGCGCCAGCGAGGCAGGCGCGCGCTTCGACTACGAGTACCGCATCGTCCGCCCCGACGGCGCCATCCGCTGGATTCACACGCGCGGCTTTCCGATCCGCGACGACTCCGGCGTCGTGTACCGGGTCGCCGGTATCGCCGCCGACATTAGCCATCACCGCGAGCTGGAGCGGGCCTTGCGCGAGCGCGAGGCCGGGCTCGCGCGCCTGAGCCGCAGCTACGCTGTCCTGAGCGGCATCAATTCGGCCATCGTGCGCCTGCGCGAACGCGACGAATTGCTGCAGGAAGCCTGCCGGGTCGCGGTCAATCATGGCGGCTTCAGCATGGCATGGGCCGGCGTGCTCGATCCGGACAGCCTGGACGGCCGCGTGGCCGCCGCGCACGGCTGTCCGCCCGGCTTTACCGACGCCATCCGCTTCAGCGCGCACGAGCGCGGTCCGGACAGTGGCGCCCTCGCCTCCCTGGCCGTGCGCGCGTGCCAGCCCATGTTCGGTCCTTTGCTGGAGGACCAGGCGCCAGCGCCGGGGCACGGCGCCGTCGCCATGCTGCCTATGATGGTGGAGAACCGGGTGGTCGCGCTGATCGCCCTGTACACCGGCGACAGCAGCCTGTTCGACCAGCCCGACCAGCGCGTGCTGCTCGACGAACTGGCCGGCGACCTGTCGTACGGCCTGCAATTCATCCACAAGGAAGAGCGCCTGACCTATCTGGCCTGCTACGACACGCTCACCGGACTGCCGAACAGCATGCTGTTCCACGACCGCCTCACGCAATTCCTGCATGCGGCCGGCGCCGCCGGCGAACAGGTGGCGGCGGTCCTGCTCGACCTCGACCGCTTCGCCCACTTCAACGACGCGCTCGGGCGCCATGCCGGCGACGCCATGCTCAAACTGGTCACACAGCGCCTCCTGGGCGCGCTGGCCGAACCGGCCACGCTGGCGCGGGTCGGCGGCGACATTTTCGCCGTGGCCTGGAGCGGCCTGCAGCGCGGCGCCGATGCCGCCACCCTGCTCGAACAGCAGGTGCTGCAGGCGCTGCGCCCGCCGTTCCGTCTGGACGGCCAGGAAGTCCACGTCACGCTGCGCGCCGGCATCGCGCTGTTCCCGGCCGATGGTGCCGATGCCGAAACCCTGTTCAAGCACGCCGAAGTGGCGCTGAAGAAGGCCAAATCGAACTCCGAGCGCTACCTTTACTACGCGCCCGGGATGAACGCGGCCGTCGCGGCGCGCATGGCGCTCGAGCATGCCCTGCGCGAAGCGCTCGACGCCGGCCAGTTCGTGCTGCACTACCAGCCGCGGGTGGACCTGGCGAACGGGCAGATCGTCAGCGCCGAAGCGCTGATCCGCTGGCAGGACCCGCGCCGCGGGCTGGTCGGCCCGGTGGAATTCATCCCGGTGGCCGAAGAGAGCGGGCAGATCGTGGCCATCGGCGAGTGGG
>CAMLHI010000432.1 GCA_946479705.1 uncultured Oxalobacteraceae bacterium | reverse complement strand
TCTGCGTAGCATCAATGCTGCCGTACGGCAACATCGTAGGCTGTGCCTTCGGGCGGTTTTCTTGCGGAGCGGGCCATGTGGCGCATTCTCTTGTTGTGCATCTTGCTAGTCGCAGCCGGCGGGGCCGGCGCGGCGCGGGTCGGCGAGATCGAAGTGCGCCAGGCCGGCAACGGCATGCCCTGTTTCACGGTGGCCGCGAGCGAGGAAAAGAACCATGGGGCACCGAATTTCCATTCGATCGCGGTGACCGAGGTGGCGGGCAACACCACCATGTGGAAGATGGTCATGCCGCGCGAACGGACCTTCGCGGTGCTGAACTATATGTGCGTGCCGTATGCGGGGCGGCCGCCGGTCTTGCCGCAGACGCCGGCGGCGCCGCTGCGCGCCGGCAAGACCTACGAGGTCGTCATTACCGCCGAGCCGGCCACGGCGCTGTCGCCGCGCCAGTATCGCGGGCGCTTCTGTCTGCTGGAAAAGGCGGGGGCGCTGCAGGTGCTCAGCGCGACGGCGGCGCGCAGCACCTGCCCGCGTGATTAAGCTGGCTGGTGCGCGACGACGCGGTTGCGGCCGCTGTTCTTGGCGGTGTACAGGGCGCGGTCGGCATTGCCCAGCAGGGTAGGGATGTCGACCGGGTGCGCCGCGCTGCTGGTGGCCAGGCCGATGCTGACGGTGACCCGGCCGTCGCTGGCCGCGCGGCTGTGCGCAATCTCCAGATCGGCGATGCGCTGGCGCATGGCTTCGGCCAGGGCCACGCTTTGCGTCGCGTCCATTTCCGGCAGCACCACGGCAAACTCTTCGCCGCCATAGCGGGCAATCAAGTCGAGCGGGCGCTGCAGCATGTCCGACAGGGTATTGGCCACCTTGATCAGGGTGGCGTCGCCCTGCTGGTGGCCGTAGGTATCGTTGTAGGCCTTGAAGGCGTCGATATCGATCATCAAGAGCGACAGCGGGGTGCCGGCGCGCTTGGCGCGGCGGGTTTCCTTTTCCATGGCGACGTCGAGCTGGCGGCGGTTGGCGATGCCGGTCAGGCCGTCGGAAAAGGTGAGCGAGCGCAATTCCAGGGCTTGGTCGCGCAGCAGGCGTTCGCGGTGCACGGCCACGCTCACATCGGTAACCTGGATCAGGCAGTGGCGCGGCGCGCCGGCCACCTCGAGCGGCGTGACGGCCACGGCTTGCTGCATGCGCTCGCCGGCCGCGCGCGCGGCATCGGAACCGAACAGGGGGAGCGGAGCCTTGTGCAGGGTCTGCGACAGCACCGAGGGGAAATTGTCGCGCAGCGCTTGCTGGATGGCTGTGTCGATGCGCTTGCCCTGCAGCTCAGGAAATACCATGAAGACATCCTTGCCGACCACGTCGTGGGAAGGCAGACCGGCGTGGCGCACCATCCAGCGGTTCCACAGCACCACGCTGCGCGCAGCGTCGAGCACGACGATGCCGTGGTTCAAGGCGGCCAGCACGCTGTCGAACAGGTGCAGGTGATGTGCTTCGCTGCGCATCATCTCAGGAAGCACCCATCGCTTTGGCGAGGTAGCGGTCGACCTGTTCCTGCAGGTCGTGCAGCGCGGTCAAGTCGAGGATGAAGGCGACGTAGCCGTGGATCTGGTGTTTTTCGAGAATGAAGTCGATGTGCAGCATCAGCACCACCGTGTCGGCCTGGCCGCCAGACGCGGTGAGGATTTCCTCGCTGGTGCCGACATGGTATTGCGGCAGCGAGCCGGACAGTTCCTGGGAAAAGATGTTGGCCAGGGTGCCGACGCAGGAATTGAGGATGATGTTGCCGATCTCGCTCATCGCCTCCTGTTCCATGTCGGTCAGTTCCTTGAGCGGCACCGACTCGCCCACCATCATGCGCACGATGTCCAGGCTCTTATCTTCAGGGAACATCAAAATGGCTTCGGTCTTGAAGGCGCCCTCGTAGTGCTGGCTGACGCCGCACACGCGCGCGCTGTCCTTATTGCCGAGCATTTCGGCCGCTTCGGCGCGGTTCAGGAATGCAATCGACGGCACCGACATCGTCACTTCTTCATTGACGATTTCGCTCATCGCCCGGGCGGCATGGCCGACCCCGATATTGAAGATTTCAACCAGGGCGTCGTGCTGCAATTCGCTGAGATTGAACATGGCTAGTCCGGGGCGAGTGCTTTGATCAGGGCGTGAATGCGCGGCTCGGTGATGGGCTTTTCCATGAAGCCGACGCCCAGTTCGATGGCGCGATTGCGCGTGGCGTTTTGCACATTGGCGGTGACGAGGGAGATATGGGCGTGGGGGAAGACGGCGCGCAATTGTTCGGCGGCAGCCAGGCCACCCATGCCGGGCATGTTCACATCGACCAGAATGAGGACAGGGTTCAGCACGCCGGCCTTGGCGATGGCTTCTTCGCCGGTGGCCGCTTCCTCGACATGCCAGCCAGGTTGCGCGCTCAGGATAAATTGCCGTGCCATCATGCGCGAGACGCGGCTGTCATCGACCACGAGGACGGTCTGTGTTTCATTCATTTTCAATGTTCCCGGGGTTCTAAGTGCGGTGGCATTCTCAAGCGGGCATTTTCGCATAGATCGTTGCCTTCTTGCCCAAACTTGGCGCCTTCCTCCCAGACTTATTTCGTTTGCTGCCGTCGGGAAAAGTGAAGTGGCGGCTGAAATCGCGGAGGCGCGGGCCCGATCCGCTAAAATGGCGCATCGCCGGCGCGGCCGGCATACGCCATTCCAACTTAGCATTGACTGCCACCATCTCATGACTCAAGACGAACTCAAACAAGCGGTCGCCCGCGCCGCCATCGACTATGTGGTCGACGGCGAAATCATCGGTGTCGGCACCGGGTCCACGGCCAATTTCTTCATCGACGAACTGGCCCGCATCAAGGACCGCATCAAGGGTAGCGTGGCCTCGTCGGAAGCGACCGCGGCGCGCCTGCGCGGCCATGGCATTCCTGTATTCGATCTGAATGAAGTACCTGCTATTGCCGTCTACATCGACGGCGCCGACGAGATCACCGCCAGCGGCGCGATGATCAAGGGTGGCGGCGCGGCGCTGACGCGCGAAAAGATTGTCGCTTCGGTCTCGCGCCAGTTCGTCTGTATCGCCGACGGCTCCAAGCTGGTGGAGGTGATGGGCAAGTTTCCGCTGCCGGTGGAAGTGTTGCCGATGGCGCGCAACGCCGTCATGCGCCAGCTGGCGGCCCTGGGCGGCCAGCCCAAGCTGCGCCTGAAGGCCGGCAGCGAGCAAGCCTTCAT
>CAMLHI010000431.1 GCA_946479705.1 uncultured Oxalobacteraceae bacterium | reverse complement strand
TCGATGGCCGCGTTCAGCGCCAGCAGATTGGTCTGGTAGGCGATGTCGTCGATGATCACGATCTTCCTGGCGATCTGCCGCATGGCCGCCACCGTCGCCGTCACCGCCTCGCCGCCCTCGGCCGCTTCGGCCGCCGCCTTGCCAGCCATGGCATCGGTGACCTTGGCGTTCTCGCTGTTCTGGGCGATCGAGGCCGTCATCTGCTCGATCGCCGCGCTGGTCTCCTCCACCCCGGCCGCCTGTTCGCTCGATGCCTGCGACAGCGACTGGGCAGTGGCGCTGACTTCATCCGAGGCCGACGACAGCGCCTGCGCGCCGCTATTGACTTCAGCCACCACCTGCGCCAGTTTGGCGATCATATTCCGCATCGAGTCCAGCAAGCGGCCGGTTTCGTCCTTGGCCGTGCTGACGATCTGCACGGTCAGGTCGCCCCGCGCCAGGCGGTCGGCGGTTTCCACCGCGACGTTCAAGGGGCGGGTAATGCTGCGCACGATCACCCATGCGAACACGATCGCCAGGCCGAAGGAAAGCGCACCGAGCAGCAGCATGACATTGCGCCCATGTTCGCTGGCCGCGGTGGCCGCCTTGCCGTTCGCCGTCATCAGTTCGCCTTGAAAATCGACCAGGTCCTTGACCGCGCCTTGATAGGCGTGCAAGACCGGGCGCAGCTCGCCCTGCAGGAAGCGTTCGGCCTCGTCGCGCTGGTTGGCGTCGATGAGCCTGGTCAGCTTGTCTTGCCCGGCAATGAAGCGGCCGCGCTGATCGACGATCTTTTGCAGCAGTTCCTTGCCGCGCGGCAGGACCAAGGTCTGTTTCAATTCACCCACCATCTCGCCGATATGCTTGCGCGCAAGCAGCATGCGTTCGAGATTCTGCTTGCGGTCCCGGCCGTCCTCGTCGAGCAGCATGTCGCTCATGACAAGGGCGATCTCATTGGTGGCGGCCGTGATGGCATAGCTGGTCTGTACTTTCGGCCACTTGTCGTTGACGATGTCCACCACCGCCTCGTTCATCGACCCCAGGCGCAGGACGCCGACCGCGCTGATGCAGAACATCAGTAGCACGATGATGCCGAAGCCCAGTCCAAGCCGCGTCGCGATTCGCATGTTTCCAAACATTCCTGCTCCTTTCGATTGTTTCGTACGGCAAGCGCCACGCCAGCGATGGCGCGCGCCGCGGTCCTTACGGCAGCACCAGCTTTTGCACCGCGCCGATCAGTACTTCCGGCTTGAACGGCTTGACCAGCCATGCCTTGGCGCCGGCTTCCTGGCCTTCGCGCTTCTTGGCCTCCTGGGATTCGGTGGTAAGCATGAGCACCGGCGTGAACTTGTAGCCGGGCAGCTGCTTGACCGCCTTCAGGAAGCTGATGCCATCCATATTCGGCATGTTGACATCGCTGATGATGAGATGAATCTTTTGCCCAGTGAGCCTGGACAGCGCATCCTTGCCGTCGCAGCCTTCCAGCACCTCATAGCCCGCGGTTTTCAGGGAAATGGCGACGACATGCCGAAAGGTCGCGGAGTCGTCGACGATCATGATGGTTTTTGCCACGTTACCTCGTCCTATACTGTTCTTAGAAAAACGTCACTTCGTCGCTGGCCGCCACCTGCCGCGCGCCCCCGGAGCCGCCATGGCTCTGGCGTTCCTCCTCCATCGTGTAGCCTGCCGCCAGCTCCCGCAGCCAGCCGTCCGGCGAAGGCAGCTGGCCACCCTGGCCGAGCGCCTGCGCCAGGCGCGCGATATCGGTCTCGACCACTTCCAGGATCTGGCCGATCCGGTCCTGGAATTGCAGCGCGATGAGCAGCGCTTCAACGTCGGCGCGGATATTGTTGCCCTGGGCGCGCAGGTGATCGGCCGAGCGCGCCAGTTCGCGCACATGGTCGAGCACGTCCTCGACCACATTGCCCGAGGCGGTAATGGCATCGCGGTCATGGTCGGCCGCCCGCGCCGCCGCGGCCAGCGTGAGTCCCATGGCCGAGGCCACTTCGCCCATCCTGCCGGTGATGCGCGCACCGATGTCGGCCGACAGTTGCGACAGCGTGCGCACTTCCGCCGCGATGACGGCAAATCCGCGTCCGGCCGCACCGGCCCGCGCCGCTTCGATCGAAGCATTGATGGCCAGCAGATTGGTCTGCGCGGCGATCAGGCGGACCTCGTCGGCCAGCGCCTTGAGCTCGCCCGTGGCCAGCGCCAGGGTGCGCACATTCTCGAGCAGCTCGGCCTTGCTGCCGACCACGCCTTCCAGGCAGGCGATCACCGGCCCCAGTTCGCGCTCGCACAAGGTCAGCAGGGTGATGGACGCGTCGCCGCCGTCCTGGCTGGCGTGGCCGGTAAACCCGGCCGCATCGAAGTGCTGCACCAGTGCGGAAAAATTGTTCAGCAATTCGGTGATGGCGCTGTCGGTCTGCTGCTTGACCGTCTGCACATGGCGCAGCCAGACCGGCAGCACGCTGTCCAGCAGCGCACCGGTACCGTCGGCGCGCTCCTGCAGCGCCACCGCCGCGGCCAGGCGCCCGCTGGCCAGGTCGAGACGGCGGCCTTGCCGCCAGGCCGCCCAGCCGGCACAAGCGCCCGCGCCGAGCACGGCGGCCCATTCCAGCACACCCGCGTGCCGGTACAGCGGCAGCGCGGCACATGCCGCCACCGCCGCCGCCGGCAGGTAGCGCCCTGCAAGGCGCCGGTACTGTGCGGCCGCGTCCGGCTGATGGCGAGCGGCGGAGGAGATGTTCATGGAGTGTGTCCGCTTGGCCCTCGGTGGAGACGCTCAAGCGTGGACGGCGTGCGTCAGCCTGGCCAGCAAGGCGGCCAGGGCATCGCGCTGCACCGGCTTGCGCAAGGTGCCCAGCATGTTCAAATGATGAAACTTCGCCATCAGGGCCGCCGAATGCATGAAGCGTTCGTCCAGGCCGGACATCAGGATGAGCGCGCAGCCGCTGTGCCGGTCGGCCAGCAATTCCATCAACTGAAAGCCGTCGGCATTGGGCATGTTGATGTCGCAAATGAGCAGTTCCGGCGCCACTGCGGCGGCCGTATAGGCGGCAAACCCTTTTTTGCCGTCGCTGGCCGTGCTGATGTTGCCGACGCCGAGATCGCGCAGCATGGCAGCGACCAGTTCCAGCATGAACGGATCGTCGTCGATCACCAGCACCTGCCGGGGACGATGCGGCAAGGACGATGCAATGGCGTGATTCATGTAGGGCACGATCTCCTTCGACTTCCTGGCAACGTTTTCAC
>CAMLHI010000430.1 GCA_946479705.1 uncultured Oxalobacteraceae bacterium | reverse complement strand
CCCAGCCACACCAGCAGCAGGCTGCCCAGCCAGCCGCTGCCGAACAGGCCGCGCAGCCAGGTACTGTGCCACACCGCCGCCGCCAGCGCGGGCAGGTAGAAGGCGCACAGGTTCACCAGGAGCAGCAGGGTCGCGGCGCTCATGAACAGCGCATTCATGCTGCTCCACCATTCGCGCGAACGTTCGTAGAACACCCGCCCGACCAGGCCGACGAAGATCCAGCCGGCCAGGCCGGCCACCATCAGGAAGGCGGCCGGGCCGAGCGTGAACAGGGCGACCGCGCCGCCCACCCCGCCATCGTAGGGCCAGGCGCGGTGCATGGCCCACAGGGCGCCACCGCCGCAGGCCAGCGCGATGACGATGGCCTGGGCGTACACGTACAGTTCGCGCACCGGTTGCCAGCGCGGCGCGCGCTTGCGCTGCGCCTGGCCGGGCGCGGGACGCATTTCGGCCGCCAGCCACAGGGCCGTGACGACCGCAATGAGCAGGGCGCCGGTGAGGAGCATGGAACGGTCCAGCAGGGGCTGGCCGTCGCGATGGCCGAACAGCCAGGCGCTGGCGGCGGTCGCGGCGAGCACGCCCGGCAGCACCACGGTCCAGGCCACGCCGGACGGCGTCGCCAGCCAGCGGCTGCCTTCGTCGGGCCGGCGCAGGCGCACCAGGTTGGCCATCATCACGGCCGGCAGCAGGCCGCAGCCGAGCCCGATGGCGGTGTAGCCCAGCCACAGGGAGCGCGCCTCGATGCTGCCGATCAGGTGCAGCAGCGCCAGGCGCGGCAGCATGACCACCACGGCGAACACCAGGAACACCACGATCAGGGTCAGCACCACGTTGCGCAGCCAGATGCTCATGACGGTCAGCGCGTCGCTGGAAAACAGGCCCACGCGCGGCGTGAGATAGTTGCTGTAGCGGCGCAGCCACTGGACCGGCGGCGCTTCCGCACTGCCCGGCTCGGCATCGCCGGTGGCCCCAAGGCGGCCCAGCTCGTCCTGCACGGTGGCCAGGCCGGCGCGGTGTATCCACGCGCTCAGCCAGGCGCCGATGTAGCCGCCGCCCGAGACGGTGGAGAGATAGTCGAACGAGGCCAGGCGCTGTCTGCCGGCCAGCGCCTGCAGCACGCCGAGGCTGAAGGTGGCGCTGCGGATGCCGCCGCCGGACAGGGCCAGGCCGATGGTGCCGCTGGCCGCGCCTGCCAGCTGGGCGCCGTGCGCCGGCTGCTCGGCCGCCTGGACCGTGGTGAATTCAACGGCCTTGCCATCTGCTCCCAATGGTGCGCTCATCCACGTCTCCCGGCCAGCTTATCAAAACAGCATGGGAATTATGCGCGGGGCGGGACGACACAGGGAGTTATTTTTGATTCACGTTGCATGAATCGCACGATTGATCGGCGGCGCCGCCGCGGCGCGCCGAGCGGCACCTGAGCACGCCGAGGGAACTCAGGCGGTGTGCAGCTGCATGGTGGCCTGCTCGAACTTGCCTTCGATGGCCAGCGGCAGCACGCGCAAGCTCTTGTCGATGGCTTCCTCGATCAGCCCCTGCTCGTCCTTGCGCGGACGGTGCAGCACGAAATCGGCCACCTCCTGGCGCAGGCCGAGCGTGCGCGGATGGCCGATGCCGATGCGCAGGCGCCAGTAATCCTGGGTGCCCAGGGCGGCGGTGATGTCCTTGAGGCCATTGTGACCGCCCGAGGAACCGCCCTTCTTCAGACGCGCAATGCCGGGCGCGAGGTCGAGCTCGTCGTGCACGACCAGCACTTCGTCGGGATTGATTTTGTAGAAGCGCGCCAGCGCGCCGACCGACTGGCCGGAGCGGTTCATGAAGGTCAGCGGTTCGAGCAGATAGAGCTCCTGGCCGCCCAGCGAACCCTTGGCCAGGTTGGCCTGGAAGCGCGACTCGCGCTGCAGGCGGCAGCCGGGCAGGCTGTTGGCAAGGTTGTCGACCAGCCAGAAGCCCGCATTGTGGCGGGTGAGTTCGTATTCGGGGCCGGGGTTGCCGAGGCCGACGATCAGGCGAATGGGCATGGTGCGTCACACAGTAGAGGAAAATGGCCCGCCAGTATAAACGTTGAAGCCACGCGGCAAGTGCTTCCCGCGTTTATCCTGGCATCGACGTTGCCGACTGTGCCAGAATGCCGTTTTTGCATCGGTGTAGGGTTATGGGAAGCATTCAGGCGACAAACCTCGGCAAGGCCTACAAGCGCTATCCGAGCCGGCTCGCCCGGCTGCTCGAATGGTGCTGGCGCCCCGGTGGCGCCAGACATCGGCTTGAGTGGACGCTGCGCAATATCGATTTCAGTATTCGGGCGGGCCAGAGCGTTGCCATTATCGGCCTGAACGGCGCCGGTAAAAGCACACTGCTCAAACTGATCACCGGAGTGCTTGAGCCCACCACCGGTTCAGTGCGCACCAGGGGACGCGTGGCTGCGCTGCTGGAACTGGGACTTGGCTTCCATCCCGACTTCAGCGGGCGTCAGAACGTCATGCTTGCCGGGCAGCTGGCGGGCTTGAGCGCGCCGCAGCTCGTCGCGCTGCTGCCGGAAATCGCTGCGTTTGCGGACATCGGCGACTACCTCGACCAGCCGGTGCGCATCTATTCGAGCGGAATGCAGGTCAGGCTGGCGTTCAGCGTTGCCACCGCGGTGCGGCCGGATATCCTGATCGTCGATGAGGCGCTCGCTGTCGGCGATGTTTTCTTCCAGCAAAAATGCTACGACCGCATCCGCGCCTTTTGCGCCGCCGGTTCCACCCTGTTGCTGGTGTCGCATGCCAAGGAGCCCATCTATGCGCTGTGCGAACGCGCGATTCTGCTCGAACAGGGGCGCATCGCGTGCGATGGCACGCCGCGCGACGCACTCGACCTGTACGACCTGTACCACGCCGGGGTGCTCGGCACTGCCGTGCCGCCGGCGCCGTCCGCCCGCGCCGCTGCGCCCGCGCCGCCCACCAGCGCCGAGGCGCTCCCCCTTGGCTCATTCAACCAGCCCGGCGCCACCATTGTTGGCGCCACCTTGCTGGTCGATGGCCGCGCCGTGTCCAGCGTCCGCAGCGGCACCCGTGCCGCAGTGCAGGTAAGCGCGTCCTTCGGGGCTGCCTTCGACGATGTGCACTTCGGCTTCCAGATTCGTAACGGCAATGGCGAAGCGGTCTTCATGACCAACACCTATTGCATGGGACGACATCCGGGCAGCGTCGGACCAGGCGCGCAGCTGGTGGCGACATTTTCTTTCGTGGCACAT
>CAMLHI010000429.1 GCA_946479705.1 uncultured Oxalobacteraceae bacterium | reverse complement strand
TCGTGCCGCGCCTGAAGGCCGAGACGCTGGAACTGCGCGCGCCCGGCATGCTGCGCCTGGATATTCCGCTCGGCTTGCCCGCGCCCGAGGACGAGCGCCTCATGCAGGTCACGCTGTGGGACGAGACCTATGCCGCCTACGACTGCGACGAGGTGACCGCGGCCTGGTTTTCCAATGCCATCGGCACACCCTGCAGGCTGGTGCGCTTCCACCCCAGCGTCACCCGCCTGGCCAGCGGCAAATGGACCGGTGGCGTCGAGGCGCCGACCCTGTTTTCGGACGGCTACCCCGTGCTGGTGACCGGCACCGCCTCGCTGGCCGACCTCAACGCGAAACTGGCCGCGGCCGGACGCGCGCCGCTGCCCATGAACCGCTTCCGCCCGAATATCGTCATCGACGGCATGGAAGCCTTCGAGGAAGACTATGTCGACAGCTTTACCTTTGGCGGCGCCGCACTGAAACCGGTCAAGCCCTGTCCGCGCTGCCCGATTCCGTCGGTCGACCAGGCCAGCGGCGTGCCCGGCCCGGACCCGCTCGACATTCTGCGCGGCTACAGGAGCAAGGCCGCCCTGGACGGTGCGATATGCTTTGGCATGAACTGTATCGTCACCCAGGGCGAGGGCGAAAAGCTGGTGGTGGGGCAGGAAGTCCCGTTCAGTATCGCGTTTTAAACGTTCCAGCCACAATTCGCGACTTTTCATTTCCAATCGCCACCAGTTGGCGTAATGTAACGTCATTGCTGAAAATCAAAAAATAAAAAATTACTGGGGGAAGGGCGGGACCATGCATGACTCTGGCGTCATATCGCGCGATTTGCTGGAAGAGAACGAGTCGCTGCGCGCGCGCTTGGCGTATCTGATC
Organism: uncultured Oxalobacteraceae bacterium; assembly: GCA_946479705.1. The sequence goes on along the minus strand of CAMLHI010000429.1, from coordinate 2,376 downwards.
GAGCAGGCCGAGCGCAACCACGACATCATGTGCCGCCACCAGGCCTTCGATCTCGACATCGTCGGCTCGGACAGCTTTCCCGGCCTGATCAACCTGATCTTCAGCCGCCTGCCGGCCATCTGCGAGCTCGACGTGGTCACCCTGACCCTGGTCGACGAGGGCGCCGACATCCACAGCGTCATGAAGAAGCTGGGCGTGAACTTCGCCGACTATCCGAATCTTCTGTTCGTCGATGCCGACAGCGGCCTGGGCTTCGTGCCGGCCAAGAATGAGGTGTTCACCGGCCCGCCCAAGCCCATGCTGGGGCCGTACCACACGGTCCAGCACCAGGGTTTTTTCCCGCATCCGCCGGCCGGCCTGCAAAGCATCGCGCTGGTGCCGCTGCTGCGCAACAAGCGCCTGATCGGCAGCCTGAACCTGGGCAGCGTCGACGCCGGCCGCTTCACCCCGGCGCTGGGCACCGACTTTGTCGAGCACATGGCTTCGATCATCGCGATCTGCCTGGAAAACGTGATCAGCAATGAAATGCTCAAGTACATCGGGCTGACCGATTCGCTCACCGGCGTCTACAACCGCCGCTACATCGACCGCCGCCTGCTGGAGGAAATCGGGCGCGCGCGTCGCCAGGCCTACCGCATCTCCTGCATGTACATCGACATCGACCACTTCAAGAACGTCAACGACAGCGTCGGTCACCAGGGCGGCGACGAAGTCCTGCGCGAAGTGGCCAGCCGCATCAAGGCCGAGCTGCGCCTGTCCGACGCGCTGGGCCGCTTCGGCGGCGAGGAATTCGTGGTGCTGCTGATCGATGCCGATTCCAGTAGCGCCGAAATGGTCGCCCAGCGCATCCGTGCCAGCATCGCCGGCTCGCCGTTCGTGCTCTCGACCGGCGCCGAGCTGACCGTGTCGGTGTCGATCGGCGTGGCCACCCTCGACGATTTCGAGCGCGATCACGCCATCGAAGGCGTGGCGCAGGCGCTGGTGGCGCATGCCGATCACGCGCTGTACCGCGCCAAGGAGGCCGGGCGCAACCGGGTGGTGTCGTTCGACTGATTCCTAGCTAAGCAGGCAGGCTTCGGCGCGCGCGACCGCGTCGGCCGAGCCGCGCAGCACCACCACATCGCCGCGCGCCAGTTCCGTCACGGGCGTCACGTCGACCCGTTCGCGTCCGCGCCGGATGGTGGTCACTTCGGCGCCCACCCCATCGAGTCCCAGTTCGTCGATGCGCTTGCCGATCGATGGCGCGTCTTCGCGCAAAGTCACCGAATGCAGGCGCACGAACAGGTGCTCGGGATCGTCGGCCGCATCGGACAGGCCGTGGAAGTAGCCGCGCAGCGAGGCATAGCGCTCGTCGCGCGCGCTCTGCACCCGGTGCACCACGCGCCGCAGGGGCACGCCCATCATCACCAGCGCGTGGGAAGCCAGCATCAGGCTGCCTTCGAGCGCTTCGGGCACCACTTCGGTGGCGCCGGCCTTCTTCAACAGATCGAGGTCGGTATCGTCGTGGCTGCGCACGATCACCGGCAGGGTCGGCGCCAGCTCGTGCACCAGATGCAGCACCTTCAGCTGCGAAGGCGTGCTGGCGTAGGTGATGACCAGCGCACTGGCGCGGTAAATGCCGGCCGCGATCAGGCTTTCGCGGCGCGCCGCGTCGCCGTAGGACACCTGGGCGCCGGCCGCCTGCGCCTCGTGCACCCGCTCGGGGTCGAGGTCGAGCGCCTGGTAGGCCACTTTTTCTTCCGTCAGCAGCGTGGCCAGCGACTGCCCGCTGCGCCCGAAACCGGCCACGATCACGTGCTTCTGGGTGGCCATGGTGCGGCTGGCGATCTGGGTCAGCTGGAGCGACTGCAGCATCCATTCGTTGGACGCTATCTTCAGCACGATCTGGTCGGACTTGGAAATGATGAATGGCGCCAGCAGCATCGACAGCACCATCGAGGCCAGCACCAGCTGGATGATGAAGGGGTCGATCAGCTTGGCGCCGGCCGACAGGTTGAGCAGCACGAAGCCGAATTCGCCGGCCTGGGCCAGCGCCAGGCCGGTGCGCATCGACACCCCGTCGCTGCTGCCGAACAGCTTGGCCAGCAGGGCGATCAGGGCGAACTTGAGCAGCACCGGGCCGCACAGCAGCACCAGTACCAGCCACCAGTTGTCCAGCACCATGCCGACGTTGAGCAGCATGCCGACGGTGATGAAGAATAGCCCGAGCAGCACGTCGCGGAAGGGCTTGATGTCTTCTTCCACCTGGTGCTTGTACTGGGTTTCCGAAATCAGCATGCCGGCCACGAACGCCCCCAGCGCCATCGACAGGCCGGCGCGCTCGGTGATCCAGGCCGCGCCCAGGGTCACCAGCAGCAGGTTGAGCATGAACAGCTC
>CAMLHI010000428.1 GCA_946479705.1 uncultured Oxalobacteraceae bacterium | reverse complement strand
CCACATGGCGATGGCGGCGGCCACGAATACCGAGGAGTAAATGCCGAAGCAGATACCGATCGTCAGCGCGATGGCAAAGTAGTGCAGCGTCGAGCCGCCGAAGAACAGCATCGACAGCACCATCATCTGCGTGCAGCCGTGGGTGATGATGGTGCGCGAGATGGTGCTGGTGATGGCGTTGTCGATCACTTCGTGCACTTCGGCCTTGCGCTGCTTGCGGAAGTTTTCGCGGATCCGGTCGAAAATCACCACCGATTCGTTGACCGAGTAGCCCAGCACCGCCAGCACCGCGGCCAGCACGGTGAGCGAGAACTCCCACTGGAAGAAGGCGAAGAAGCCGAGGATGATGACCACGTCGTGCAGGTTGGCGATGATGGCCGAGACGGCGTACTTCCATTCGAAGCGCAGCGCCAGGTAGGCCATCACGCCGATGATCACCATGATCAGGGCATTGAGGCCGTTGGCGGCCAGCTCGTCGCCTACCTGCGGCCCGACAAATTCGATCTTCTGCAGAGTCAGCAGCTCGCCGCCGGCGGCGTTGAAGCAGCTCGACTTGGTGACCTGCTGGCCCTTTTCCGTTACGTCCACGCGCCGCGCGGTACCGCCTTCGCTGCTGCACAGGGCGTTGAACACCATCTGCGATCCGTTCGAGCCGCTGACGTTCTTGATGATCGGCAGGCGCAGCATGATGTCTTGCGCGGTGCCGAAGGTGGTCACTTCAGGCTGCTCGTACCCCAGCTTGATCAGATCGGTACGGATCTTTTCCTGGTTGGCCGCCTTCGGGTACTTCAGCTCCATCACGGTGCCGCCCTTGAACTCGACCGAGAAGTGCAGCCCCTTGGTCACCAGGAAGAATACCGCGGCGACGAAGGTCAGCGCCGAAATCACGTTGAAGATCAACGCGTGGCGCATGAAAGGGATATCTTTCTTGATGCGGAAAAATTCCATCTTGAATCCTGTTGTAGTTAGTGCTTGTTATTTCTTGACCGACAGGCCAGGAGTCCAGACGGTACCGATCGCGATCTTGCCCAGTTTCTTCTTGCGGCCATACCAGAGGTTCACCACGCCACGCGAGACGAACACGGCCGAGAACATCGAGGTCAGGATGCCCAGGCAGTGCACCACGGCGAAGCCTTGCACCGGACCGGAACCGAAGGCCCACAGGGCCAGGCCGACGATCAGGGTGGTGACGTTGGAGTCGAGAATGGTGGCCCAGGCGCGGTCGAAGCCGGCCGCGATCGAGGCTTGCGGTGTGTTCCCGGAGCGCAGTTCCTCGCGGATGCGTTCGTTGATCAGCACGTTGGCGTCGATTGCCATGCCCAGCGCCAGCGCGATCGCGGCGATGCCCGGCAGGGTCAGGGTCACTTGCATGCGCGAGAGCAGGGCCAGCAGGAACAGCAGGTTGCAGGCCAGCGCCAGCACGCTGAAGAAGCCGAACAGGTGGTAGTAGATGATCATGAAGATCGCGATGGCGATGAAGCCGTACAGGGTCGAGTACAGGCCCTTGGCGATGTTCTCGGCGCCCAGCTGGGGACCGATCACGCGTTCCTCGATCACTTCCATCGGCGCCGACAGCGCGCCGGCGCGCAGCAGCAGGGCCAGTTCGTTGGCCTTTTCAGGCGTGCCCATGCCGGTGATGTTGAAGGTCGAGCCCAGTTCGCTCTGGATCGTTGGAGCCGACAGGATGGTGTACTTGCCCTTTTCCTTGAGCAGCACGGCCATGCGCTTGCCGACCCGCTCGCGGGTCGCTTCACGCATCTTGCGGCCGCCGTCGCCGTTCAGGTCCAGGCTCACGGCCGGCATGTGGTTCTGGTCCAGGCTGCCCACGGCGCTGGAAATGTAGTCGCCGGTCAGGATCACGTCTTTCGACAGCACCAGCGGGCCGCCTTGCGCGGCGGTGAACAGTTCCGAGTTCAGCGGAATGGTGGCGGACGATTCGGTGCCCGGCACGATGCTGTCGTCGACCATGCGCATTTCCAGCGTGGCGGTGCGGCCGATGATGTCCTTGGCGCGCGCCACGTCCTGCACGCCGGGCAGCTGCACGACGATGCGGTCGGCGCCCTGCTGCTGGATGATCGGCTCGGACACGCCCAGTTCGTTGACGCGCTTGGACAGGGTGGCGATGTTCTGCTTGACGCCTTCTTCGGTGGCGCGCTTGAGCGCTTCCGGCTTGAGCGTGACGATCAGCTGCAGGTCGGCGCCGTCGGCACCGTCCTGCAGGGCCAGGTCCTGCTGGGCGCTGAGCACCGAACGGGCTTGCGCACGCGTTTCGGCATCGCGGAACTTGATGACGATGGAGCTGCCGTTGCGCTCGATGCCGGCATGGCGCACGCTCTTGTCGCGCAGCTGGCTGCGCACGCTGGCCTGGATGCCTTTGAGCTTGGTCTCGGCGGTGGCCTTGGTGTCGACCTGCATCAGGAAGTGCACGCCGCCGCGCAGGTCCAGGCCCAGGTTCATCGGCGCGGCCGCCAGCACCTGCATCCAGTGCGGGGTGTTCTTGACCAGGTTGACGGTGACAATATAGTCCGGATCGGCGGGATCGCGGTTGAGGTCTTTTTCCAGCGCCAGCTTGGCCTTGAACTGCTCGTCCGGGGTCTTGAAGCGCGCGCGCACCGAGGTCGATGCGCCATTCCCGTCCAGGCTGATGCCGTCGGCGTTGATGCCTTCCATCTTCAGGGCGGCAGCCACCTGCTCGGTGGTGGCGGAGGTCACCTTCACGGTCGTCTTACCGGTCGTCACCTGCAGCGCGGGCGATTCGACGAAGTAATTGGGCGCCGTGTACAGCGCGCCGAGCAGCAGCGCGATGACGATGAGGACGTATTTCCAGACGGGATAGCGATTCATAGTGTTCCAGCGTTCAGGTTGTGCGGCGCAGGCTTACAGGGATTTCAGCGTGCCCTTCGGCAGCAGGGTACTGATGGAGTTCTTTTGCACCCAGATATCGGTGCCGCTGGCCACTTCGAGGGCCACATAGCCTTCGCTGACCTTGCTCACGCGGCCGAGAATGCCGCCGGCGGTGACCACTTCGTCGCCCTTGGCCAGCGCATCCATCATGGCGCGCTGTTCCTTGGCTTTCTTCTGCTGAGGACGAATCATCAGGAAGTACATGACCACGAACATCAAAACCAGCGGCAGGAAGGTCGACAGGCTACCCATCAGACCTGGATCGGCAGCGGTACCTGCCGTTTGCGCGTAAGCGTTCGAAATAAACACGGAAACTCCGATTGTAAGTAAAGCAGTTAAAAA
>CAMLHI010000427.1 GCA_946479705.1 uncultured Oxalobacteraceae bacterium | reverse complement strand
GCCTGCGCCTATTCGGCCTCGCCCATGTGGACCGCCAACGCCGCCACCGTCAGCCCCTCTGCCGACACCGCCGACGGGCGGGTGCACTTCACCCCCGCGAACCTCAACAACAAGCTGCACCGCTCCGGCGAGCACGCGCAGGTGACGCGCACGCTGCGCGCCATCTTCCGCGACCAGCGCCATTTCCGCGTACACGAAGCCCTGCCGCCGACTCCAGCCTTCGGTGACGAAGGCGCGGCCAATCACACCCGTCTGTGTGCGCGCCACGGCGGCGCGGGCGTGGAGCTGTTCGTGTACGGACGCGTCGAATTCGACCCGTCCGCCCCTGCGCCGAAAAAATATCCGGCGCGGCAAACCCTGGAAGCCTCGCAGGCGGTGGCGCGCCTGCACGGGCTGGACGCGGCGCGCACCGTGTTCGCCGCCCAGCACCCCGGCGTGATCGACCAGGGCGTGTTCCACAACGACGTCATCGCCGTCGGTAGCGGCAATGTGCTGTTCTATCACGAGCAGGCTTTCCACGACGAGGCGGCCGTGCTGAACCAGCTGCGCGCCGCCATGGAAATCGCCGGCGCCGAATTGCTGCCGCTGCGGGTCGACACGCAGGTGGTGCCGGTGGCCGACGCGGTATCGAGCTACCTGTTCAACAGCCAGCTGCTGACCAAGCCTGACGGCGGCATGGCGCTGGTGGTGCCGCACGAGTGCCAGGAAAACCTGGCCGTGGCGCGCTACCTGCGCGAACTGGTCGCCAGCGGCGGCCCGATCGACGAGCTGATCGAATTCGACCTGCGCCAGAGCATGCGCAACGGCGGCGGGCCTGCCTGCCTGCGCCTGCGCGTGGCCCTGACCGACACCGAAGCGGCGGCCATGCACCAGGGCGTGATTATGACCGAGGCCCTGTACGCCACACTGACTGGCTGGGTGCGCAAATACTACCGCGACTATCTCGAACCGAGGGACCTGGCCGACCCGCAGCTGGCCATCGAATGCCACGCGGCGCTGGAAGAACTGGCGCGCATCCTCGACCTGCCGGGTATATATGAGCTAGGATAGGCACGCGCCCAGAGGCTGAACTTACTTGAGCGGGACACCCCCGCCATTCTGTCGATCGCGGGCGCACTGCCACAAGCGGCGCAGCTCCCGATGTAACACCAACAGCATTGGAGAAGCAAGATGAAACAGATGCCACACGAACTGCGCAAACAGACCCTCGATCTGGTCCACGCGTCCCAGCCCGACGGCAGCCAGACCGAGTCGCTGATCAGCGCGTGGCTGGCTTCCCTGGACGACGAAGACTTGGCCGGTACCTCGCCCGACAGCCTGGCGCCGCTGCTGCGTGAAGGCTTCGCGCAGGCGGCGCGGCGCAGCGGCGAAGGTTGCCAGATCGCGCGCCTGCGCTACTCCGATGGCCGCGGCGGGATGGCCACCGCCCTGCTGGTGCTCAACGACGACATGCCTTACCTGGTCGACTCCTTCGTCATGGCCATGCGGCGCCAGCGCGTGGCCGTCGGCGGCGTCATGAACGCCGTGCTGGCGGTGCGCCGCGATGAAGCTGGCAACGCCGTCTCGGTAGGCGATGCCGGCGCCCCGCTCGAATCGATCGTGCTGTGCATGCTGGCCGAAGAACTGCCGCGAGAGGAGCTCGACGCCCTGATCGACAAGCTGCTGATGGTCGCGCGCGACGCTGCCGTGGTGCACCGCGACGCCGCCACCATGGCCGCGCGCATGGCCGCCGTGGCCACCGCAGCAGCCACGCGCGGCGCCGAAGGCCAGGAAGTGGCGGCCTTCCTCGACTGGGCCCGCAACGAAGGCTTCGAGCAGTTCGGCTACGCCTACTACGTGGCCAAGCCGGGCGAGCGCGAACTCGAACGCGACCTCCCAAGCCGCATCGGCGTGCTGCAGGACACCTCCCATCCGGTCTACGGCAGCTGCCTGGCCAACATCCCCGGCGACTTCGACACCCTCTCGCGCCGGTCCGACGCGCTCTCCATCGTCAAGGCCGACGTGGCCGGCACCCTGCATCGCGACCAGCCGCTCGACTTCATCGGCGTGCGCGAGACCGACAATGAAGGCAAGGTACTGGGCGAGCACTGCTTCGTCGGCCTGTTCACACGCGCCGCCACCGCCACCCCGCTGGCGCGCCTGCCGTACGCACGCGGCCGGGTGGCGAAGGTCCTCAGCCTGGCCGGGGTACGCCAGGAAGGCTTCCGCGCCGAGAAGTTCCTCGAAATCCTGGAGTCGCTGCCGCGCACCGAGGTGCTCGAAGCCGAACCCGAATGGCTGGCGCAGATCTGCAGCGCCGTGGTGTCGCTGTACAAGCAGCCGCGCGCACAGGTGTTCGCGCGCCGCGACGTGTACGCGCGCCACCTCAACGTGCTGGTCTACCTGCCGCGCGAACGCTACAGCAACAGCGTGGCGGGCGCGCTCGCGCATGCGCTCAAGGAGAGTTCGGGCGCGGTCGAAGTGCGCTCGCAAACCCTGGTGGCCGACGGCCCGCTGGCACGCGTCTACCTGATCGCCCATGCCGCGCGCTACCCGCTCGACCTGGAAACCGACATCCAGCAGCCGCTGCTCTCCGTGCTGGACGGCTGGCACGACCGCTTCGCCGCCCTGACCGACAATGTATTCGACACCGGCGTGCGCGCCAGCCTGCGCAAGCTGTGCGCCAACCTGCCGGTCAATTACGTCACCGGCACCGCGCCGGCGGTGGCCTTCGCCGATTTGAACGCCATCCTCGGCAACGGCGAAGCTGGCCATGTGTCGGTGCGCGTCGAGACCGGCGAAGCCGAAGGCGGCGCCTCGATCCGCCTGTACACCATCGACGGCGTGCCATCGCTGTCGCGCATCCTGCCGGCGCTGCACAATGCCGGCGTGGCGATCGACCGCGAACAGACCTACACCATCCACCTGGCCGACAACAGCAAGCGCTTCGTCACCAGCCTGTCGGTGGACGCCGACAGCGCCGCCAAGCTGGCCCGCCCGAACGTGGTGCGCGTCGCGCAGGAACTGTTCACGGCGCTGTTCAACGACGCCGCCGAGGACGGGCGCCTGAACGGCCTGGTGATCGAAGGCGGCTTGAGCATGCGCGAAGTGCAGCTGGTGCGGGCCTACATCGCCTACTGGCGCCAGGCCGGCACCAAGTTCACGGTGCGCTACATCGCCGACACCCTGCGCCGCCGTCCGGACATGGTCAAGCAGCTGGTCGACCTGTTCCACCAGCGCTTCGACCCGGCCCGCTCCGACGCCGAACGCG
>CAMLHI010000426.1 GCA_946479705.1 uncultured Oxalobacteraceae bacterium | reverse complement strand
CGCTGCCGATGCGTCCCATGCCGATCACGCCGAGGGTCTTGCCGTGCACGTTGACGCCGTAGTGCGCTTCGTCGACGCTGCCGCTCCATTTGCCAGCCTTGACGTAGTTGGCCAGTTCGACCACCCGGCGCGCGGTGGCCATCACCAGCGCAAAAATGGTGTCGGCCGTTGCCTCGGTCAGCACGTCGGGCGTGTTGGCCAGCAGGATGCCGCGGCGGCTCAGGTAGTCCACGTCGAACTGGTCGACGCCCACGGAAATCGTGGAAATGATTTTCAGGCGCGTGGCTGGCTCCAGCATGGCGGGAGTGAGCGTCACGCTGGCGCCGAGCAGGCCGTCGGCGCCGCGGATCGCCTCGACGAAGCGGGCCTGGTTGGCGCTGTCGATCGCGTCGAAACAGCTGACCTCGAACTCGCTTTGCAGCGACGCCAGCAGGGCTTCGGGAATTTTCTTGTACACCACGACGGACGGTTTGATGACAGGCTCCTCTCGGGGACTAAAGCGGCATCATGGCAGATTGCGCCGTGCCATGGTCAGCGAAACGCCCCTTGGTAAATCAGCTGCAGGCCGGTGGCCAGCAACGCGAAGCGGGCGATCCGGTAGAACCACACGGGGCTGGCCTGCTTTTGCAGCCACAGGCCGATCGACACCCCCACCGGCACCAGCGGGGCCAGCACCAGCGATGTGCCCAGGTTGGCGGCGGAAAACTGTCCGAGCCATGCGTAGGGCACCAGCTTGACCATGTTGACGATCATGAAGAACAGGTTGACCGTGGCCACGTAGGTGGTCTTGTCCAGGCGCTGGGGGAGCATGTAGACCTGGGCCGGCGGCCCTCCGGCGTGGGCCAGAAAGCTGGTCAGTCCGGAGACGCCCGACCAGAACCCGCCCTTGATCACCGAGCGCGATGCCGGTGCCTGCTTGCCGGCGAGGTTGAGCCACTGGTTGACGGTAAACAACACGGCGATGGCGCCGATCACGACGCGGACATGCGCTTCCTGGATGGCGCCGAAGGTCAGCGCGCCGATGCCCACGCCGACCAGCGCGCCGGGCACCATGATTTTCAGGTTGGCGGTGTCCCATTTTCCGTAGTAGACGCGAAAGCCGACCAGGTCCATGAAACACAGCACCGGCAACAGGATTGCCGCCGCCTGCAGGGGTGATATCGCCAGCGCCATCAGGGGCACGCTGATGCCGCCGAAGGCGCTGCCGAATCCGCCCTTGGAGATGCCGGTGAGGATGACGGCGGGAATGGCGACTAGGTAAAACACGGGGTCGGTGATGATCATGATTGTCGTATATGCATCCAAGGAAGCGATGGCATTTTACGATGCCACCGCACTACGCTTGCAAAGTCCTTATGCCAGCTGGCTGGCGGCCATGTGTCCGAGCGCGATCGAGGCGGTCAGGCCGGGCGACTGGATGCCGAAAAAGCTGGAGAAATGCGGGCCACTCTTGCTCAGGACATCGAAGTGGAAATCGTCGTCGATCCCTTCCGGCACGACCTTGGCGCGAAAGCCGGTGTCGCGGCACACGAAACGCTTGACCGGCTGCTCGAAGAACAGGCTGGCGTAGGAGGCGAGCCGCTCCGCGCCCAAATCCTGGTGGGGCGCGTCGAGCAGGCTGCGGTAGGAACGGTCGTCTACCACCTTGGTCACGGGGCCGAGCCAGACTTCCCCGTGCAGGGTGGTGTAGACATGCACGCCCTTGCCATACCCTTCCGGCATCACCGGATTGATCGGCACGCGCACCTGCTGCTCCAGGCCCTCGTCGAGCATGGCCCAGAAGTCACCCTGGTACAGGATGTGCTGCGGGATATTGAAGCCGAACAGGCTGGCGACCTGGTCGGCATGGCCGCCGGCGCAGTTGACGACATTGGCGGCGGCGATGGTGCGGCCGTCGGCGAGGCAGATCAGCCAGTCGCTCGCCTTCTGGTCGACCGTCGTGATGTGCGCGCCGTACAGCGCTGCAATGTCCAGCTCGCGGGCAAGGCGCTGCAAGGTGGTGAGGTATTGATGGATGTTGAGCAGGAAAACGTCGGGCAGGTGGATCGCCTCGTGGATCACGCGGTTGCCGGAGAGCGCGCCGGCGCGCTGGCCATCCAGCAGCGCGAAGTTGATCGACAGCTGGCGCGCATTGTCGGCCAGGCTGTGCATGCGCTCGGTGGCGCTGGCCTGGGCTTCGGGCGGCAAGGCCTTGGAGACGGCGACCAACATGCCAGTTTTCTTGAGCTGCACGCCGTGTTCCCGGCAAAACTCCTGGATCAGCACATTGCCGCGGATGCAGGTCTCGGTCTTGAGCTTGTGGCGGGCGTTTTCATGGATGCCCGAGTGGATCAGGCCGGCATTGTGTCCCGTTGCGAACAGACCGGGCCGGTCGAAGCGCTCGAGGATGGCGACGCTGGCGGTGGGATGTTTCTTCTTGATGGAGATGGCCGCATTCAAGCCGATCGCGCTTCCGCCGATGATGACGTAATCCACACTGTACGTTTGCTTCATTTAACACTCCCAATAGTCGGAATTTGGTAAGGACAGTCGTGCTCGAAATCATTCCGGCCGGAAAGATCAGCCATAGTACTTAACGAAAATGCAAGCATCAACGGGCCGGCGGCCCATTGAAAGCGTGCTGAAAGATTAATGAAAGGACAGTGAAAGAGTGCGGACTCCGCCGCCGGGGAGTCAGCCGGCCAGCGCAACCGGATCGGTGCCCCAGGCGGCCACCGCACTGACCACGATGGCGTTCTTGCCGGCCTGTTTGGCCTGGTACATGGCCTGGTCGGCCTCGGCCAGCAGCGCGTCGGCCCCGCGCGCGGCGCCATCCGCGCCCCGGGCGCTGGCCACGCCGATGCTGGCCGAAATGCGCACCGGATGGCCGCCCGCCTCGTTGACGGAACGGATTTGCTCCAGGGTTTGCTCGGCCACCCGCAGCGCCCCCTCGCGCGAACCGACTTCTTCGAGCAGGATGACGAATTCGTCACCGCCCAGGCGCGCCATGGCGTCTTCCTTGCGCAGCTTGTCCTGCACCCGCGTGGCCACGGCCTTGAGCACCAGGTCGCCGGTGCCGTGGCCGAAGGTATCGTTGACGGCCTTGAAGCCGTCCAGGTCGATGAACATCAGCACCACCACGGTATCGCGGCGGGCCGCGCGCACGAGGGCGTGGTCGAGCAGGCGGGTCAGCTCGGCGTAGTTGATCAGGCCGGTGAGCCCGTCGTGCTGGGCCATCTGGCGCAGCTTGGCCGATTGCGCTTCCAGTTCGGCGG
>CAMLHI010000425.1 GCA_946479705.1 uncultured Oxalobacteraceae bacterium | reverse complement strand
TCATTGGTGAACGGGGCCTGGCCGACCCAGGTCACGCCCTCGCCGCCCATCTGGGTGAAGGTCGAGGTTTCGCGGTCCATCCACAGCACCATGTAGTGGCAGCCGATGCCGGCCAGCGCGCGCGAGCCTTCCGGCACCTTGGTCGAGGTATTGTGCGGGCAGCCGGAGCAGAAGTAAGGCGTGCGGTCGGTCTGCGCATTGGGCTTGGCGCTGACGTTCTTGAGGACCAGTTCCTTCGCTTCCAGGTAGGCCACGCGCTCCTTGACGCGCTGCTCGACCGGATGGCCGGCGCAGTAGTGCGACAGGCGGCTGGCGATGGCGCGCGCGATCTGGGCGGGATTGAGTTCGTAGGTGGCCGGCAGCAGCCAGTCGCCGTGGCCGGCCCCGCCCTTGTTGGACCATTCGCCGGTGTCGTCGAACTTGCCGACCACGCGCGGACGCTGGCCGTCCGGCAGGTTGTACAGCTCTTCCTTGAGCGCGTATTCGAGGATCTGGCGCTTTTCCTCGACCACGATGATTTCGTCCAGCCCGCGCGCGAACTGCTGCACGCCTTCGGCTTCGAGCGGCCAGGTCATGCCGATCTTGTAGAGCCGGATGCCGATATCGGCCGCGGTGCGCTCGTCGATGCCCAAGTCGGCCAGGGCCTGGCGCGTGTCCAGGTAAGACTTGCCGGCGGTGATGATGCCGATGCGCGCGTGCGGGCTGTCCCAGATGATGCGGTTGAGCCGGTTGGCGCGCGCGTAGGCCAGCGCCGCGTACCACTTGTAGCTGTTCATCCGCACTTCCATGTCGAGCACGGTGTCCGGCCAGCGGATGTTCAGCCCGCCGTCGGGCAGGGTGAAGTCGCTCGGCGTGACGATCTGTACGCGGTCCGGGTCGAGTTCGATCACGGCGCCGGACTCGATGATATCGGTGACGCATTTCATCGATACCCACAGGCCCGTGTAGCGGCTCATGGCCCAGGCGTGCAGGCCGTAGTCGAGGTATTCCTGCACCGAGGACGGGTACAGCACCGGAATGCCGCAAGCGTTGAGGATATGGTCGCTCTGGTGCGCCGTCGAGGACGACTTGGCGGCATGGTCGTCGCCGGCCAGCACCAGCACGCCGCCATGGCGCGCGCTGCCGGCATTGTTGGCGTGCTTGAAGACGTCGCCGCAGCGGTCCACGCCGGGGCCCTTGCCGTACCACATGGCGAACACGCCGTCGTACTTGGCATCCTTGAACAGATTGGTCTGCTGGGTGCCCCATACGGCGGTGGCGGCCAGGTCTTCGTTCATGCCCGGGTGGAACTTGACGTGGTGCGCCTCAAGGTGCTTTTGCGCCTTGATGGCGGTCATGTCCACCGAGGTGACGGGCGAACCGCGGTAGCCGGTGATGTAGCCGGCCGTGTTCAGCCCGGCCTTCAGGTCGCGCTCGCGCTGCAGCATGGGCAGGCGGATCAGCGCCTGGGTGCCGGTCAGGAAGGCGCGGCCGCGTTCGAGCGTCCATTTGTCGTCGAGCGTGATCGCGTGTTCGGGCGGGGCCTGGAAAGCGCCGCGGTCGGTCGGCGCGTTCATGGCGTGGTCTCGTGCAGGACGCCGCGTTTGATCTGGTCCAGTTCGATCGATTCGAACAGGGCGCGGAAGTTGCCTTCGCCGAAGCCCTGGTCGCCCTTGCGCTGGATGATTTCGAAGAAGATCGGGCCGATCACCGTCTGGGTGAAAATTTGCAGGAGCAGCTCGCGTTCGCTGGCGTTGCTGTGGCCATCGATCAGCAGGCGCAGGCGGCGCAGTTCCGCGAGGTTCTCGCCGTGGCCAGGCAGGCGCCGCTCGACCAGGTCGTAATAGGTGTCGATGGTGTCCTGAAACACGATGCCGCTCGCGCGCAGGCCCTGCACGGTGCGGTAGATGTCGTCGCTGCCCAGGGCGATGTGCTGGATGCCCTCGCCGTGGTACTGGTCGAGGTATTCGGCGATCTGGGATTTGTCGTCCGACGATTCGTTGATGGGGATGCGGATCTTGCCGCAGGGCGAAGTCATCGCCTTCGATTTCAGGCCGGTCAGCTTGCCTTCGATGTCGAAGTAGCGCACTTCCCTGAAATTGAACAGGTGCTCGTAGAACTCGGCCCATTCCTTCATGCGGCCGCGGTGCACATTGTGGGTCAGGTGGTCGATATAGGTCAGGCCGGTGCCGACCGGATTGGGCGACACGCCCGGAATGGCCACGAAATCGACGTCGTAGATGCTGATGTCGCCAATGCCGCCGGGGGCATTGCCCTTGCCGCGCCAGCGGTCGACGAAATACAGCAGGGAATCGCCCACGCCCTTGATGGCGGGAATGTTCAATTCCATCGGGCCGGTCTTGTTGTCGAAGCCCCAGGCGCCCATGGCCAGCGCGCGCCGGTAGGCAAAGGCGGCGTCCTGCACGCGGATGGCGATGGCGCATACCGATGGCCCGTGCTTGCGGGCAAAGCGTTGTGCGAACGAATCTTTCTCGGCGTTGATGATGAAGTTGATCTCGCCCTGGCGGTACAAGGTCACGTCCTTGTGCCGATGACGCGCGATGGCGGAAAAACCCATCTGCTCGAACAGGGCGCCGAGCGCTTTCGGGTCCGGCGCGGCGTACTCGACGAACTCGAATCCGTCGGTCCCCATCGGGTTCTCCCAAGGCTGGAATTGCATGCTTGTCTCCTCGTGTTTTTAGCGCCCAGTATAGTCTTCAGGCCCCGGCATTAAATTTCAAAGCGCGCCCGCGAACGCCCGATCTGAGCAATAATATTGCGTCAAAAGTGACTTTATGGAGGATTTATGCCGCATATTGAGCTCGATAAAACAGATCGCAGAATTCTCGCCATCCTCCAGCAGGACGGGCGCCTGTCCAACCAGGACGTGGCCGACCGGGTCAGCCTGTCGCCCTCGCCCTGCCTGCGGCGCATCAAGCGGCTCGAGGAAGCCGGCGTGATCCGCCAGTACGTGGCCCTGCTCGACCCCGCCAAGATCGGGCTGGGCTTGCTGGCGTACGTGAATGTACGATTGGAAAAGCACAGCGACGGATCGTCCGGGGTGGCGGGTGCGCGCCGGCCAGCCACCTCGCCGCATACCGAGTTCGCCCGCTCGGTCGAGGATTGGCCGGAAGTGGTGGCCTGCTATGCGATGACCGGCGAGATGGATTACCTGCTGCGCGTGCACGTCGAGGACATGGAGCACTTTTCGCGCTTCATGATGCAGACCCTGCTGACCCACCCGGCCGTGGCCGACGTGAAATCGAGCTTCGCCCTGCAGCG
>CAMLHI010000424.1 GCA_946479705.1 uncultured Oxalobacteraceae bacterium | reverse complement strand
CGGAGCTGGCCGGCGTCGGGCAGGCGCATGCCGGCCAGGATCTCCATCAATTCGCTCTGGCCGTTGCCGGACACCCCGGCAATGGCGACAATCTCGCCGGCCCGGATGGACAGGCCGATATCGTCCAGCAGCTTGACGCCGCTGGCATCCTTCAGTTGAAGGCCCTGCACGTCGAGCACCACCTCGCCCGGCGCGTACGGCCCGCGCGGCAGTTCGCTGACGATCTGGCGGCCGACCATCAGCGTGGCCAGTTCTTCCTTGGAGGTGGCGGCGGTGGCGACCGCGCCGGCCACGCGACCGCCGCGCATCACCGTCACCTGGTCGGTGATCTCCATGATCTCGCCCAGCTTGTGGGTGATCAGGATGATGGTCTTGCCTTGTTCCTTGAACAGCCGCAGGATCTCGAACAGCGAGGCGGTTTCCTGCGCCGTGAGCACGGCGGTCGGCTCGTCCAGGATCAGGATGTTGGCGCTGCGGTAGATCTGCTTGAGGATTTCCACGCGCTGCTGCGCACCCACGGACAGCCGGTCGATGCGCGCCAGCGGGTCCACGTCGAGCCGGTAGCGGGTGCAGATCTCGCGCAGCTTCGCCTCGACCTGGGCACGCTGCCCGGCCAGCCGGAAGCCGCCTTCGGCGCCCAGCATGACGTTATCGAGCACGGTGAAATTCTCGACCAGCATGAAGTGCTGGTGCACCATGCCGATGCCGAGCGCGATGGCTTCATGGCTGGTGCGGATATCCTGCTTCTGCCCGTCGATGAGCAGCTCGCCGCTGTCGGCGTTGTAGTAGCCGTACAGGATGCTCATCAGGGTGGACTTGCCGGCGCCATTCTCGCCGATCACGCCGTGGATCGAGCCCTTGGCGACACTGAAGCTGACATCGGCATTGGCCTGCACGGCGCCGAAGGCCTTGCTGATATGGCGGAACTCGACGGCTGGGTGCATAGGATCTCTTTGAAGGCCGCCGCCCGCGCGCACGCGCAGGCGGCGGGTAGCGGTCAGCCTCTCAGACCGGGCAGCTGTTGGCGGCGCGGTAGTCGATGACCTTGATCTTGCCGTTGATGATGTTGGTCTTGGCGTCGTTGACGCGCTTTTCGATTTCCGGCGTGACGACCGCGCGGTTATCCTTGTCCAGCGCCCAGTCCACGCCGCCTTCCTTCAGGCCCATGTAGCTCACGCCCGGCTTCCAGGTCCCGTTCTTCATCTGCATGAAGGAATCGTAGATGGCCTTGTCCACATGCTTGACCATCGAGGTCAGCATGGTGCCTGGATGCAGATAGTTCTGGTTCGAGTCCACGCCGATGGCCAGCTTGCCCTTTTCCTTGGCGGTCTGCAGGGTGCCCATGCCGGAGCCGCCGGCCACCGCGAACACCACGTCCACGCCGCGGTCGAACTGCGCGCGCGCCAGTTCGCCACCCTTGGCCGGATCGTTCCAGGCCGCGCTGGTGGTGCCCACCATGTTCTGCAGGCTCTCGATCTTCGGATTGATGGCTTTCGCGCCTTGCGTGTAGCCGCAGGCGAAGGCGCGGATCAGGGGAATGTCCATGCCGCCCACGAAGCCGATCTTCTTCGACTTCGATGCCATGGCCGCGGCCACGCCGGCCAGGTAGGAGCCTTCTTCTTCCTTGAACAGCACCGAATTGATGTTCGCGCCCTTGGCGGCGCCGTCGATCAGCACGAAGTGCACGGTCGGGAATTCCGCCGCCACCTTTTGCACCGCCTGGGTCTGCGAAAAGCCGATCGCGGCGATCAGGTCGAGCTTTTTGCGCGCCAGCCCGCGCAGGACCTGTTCGGCCTGCGTATCGCTGCTGGCCTGCGCCTCGAAGTATTTAATATTGGTCTCTTTCTTGAAGCGCTCGGCGCCTTCGAAAGCGGACTGGTTGAATGACTTGTCGAATTTTCCACCCGCGTCATACACGATGCCCAGCTTCGGATCGGCGGCGCTGGCACTGCCCGCGATGCACAGCGCGGCCATCGTGAGACTCAGTTTGGTCATGTTCATGGATAGGGGCTCCTGGAGTGTCGATATTGTACCCGGCGCAATGGCTGGGTCAGGACGCGTATTGTGGCAGTCCCGCCCGGGCGGGAGCGTTACCATTTGTATCGGACGTATCGAAGCGAAAAGCGGGGGGAACTGCGCTGCGGGATCGCCGAGCGCGATGTGCAGCGCGCGCAGGGTGGCCGGTAGGCATCACGACTGCACAGCGCGCTGACGGTACAGCGGGCTTGAAAAAGTGGTTCTGGACCCCGTCGCCCGCAGTCCAGGAAGTTTTAAGACGGTTGAGTGATGCGCTTGCTTCGTTCATGGCGGTAGTCCTGACGACTTGTCGTATTGTTGCAACAGCATTGGGTGTTGTAATTTGCCCGCTTCTGTCCCTCGAAAATTCTGTGAGGCACCCCAAACGCTTAACAGTGGCGGCCATTCCCGACTCGTCGCCCGGGACGCTGCGCTCTCACCATGTCCGGATCGCGGAGCAAGGTTAAAAGCGCAACTTTAGAACTATGCAGCATCGCCGATATGTTCGGCAAATACCGTTTTTATTCGCTATTTATATCGTGAACATATAAGTGAAAAAGCCGCGCGTGTTACCTTTTCGACAGGTCTTTCCTGCTAGGATTCGCGATGTTTACGCAATGACAAAGCCAGCCAGAAGCTGCCTTTCAGCTGCGGAACGCGCCCTCCCAAACAAGGAAAAATATGCCCAAGACCGCACGCCTTACCCTGCTTGCGCTAGCCATCGCCAGCGCCTTTCCGCTCCATGCCGCCTTCGCCCAGGAGGCCCCGCCGGCGCCCCAGGCGAGCACCGGCCAGCTCGAAACCGTCATCGTCACCGCCCAGCGCCGCTCCGAGAACATCAAGGACGTGCCGATGGCGATCACCACGCTCAAGGGCGAAAAGCTCGACACGCTCACCGCCAGCGGCGTCGACATCCGCTTCCTGGCCGGGCGCTCGCCCAGCCTGAACGTCGAATCCGACTATGGCCGCTCCTTCCCGCGCTTCTACATCCGCGGCCAGGGCAATACCGACTTCGACCTGAACGCTTCCCAGCCGGTCGGCCTGGTGGTCGACGACATCGTGCAGGAAAGCCCGCTGCTCAAAGGCTTCCCGGTGTTCGACGTCGACCAGATCGAAGTGCTGCGCGGCCCGCAGGGCACGCTGTTCGGGCGTAACTCGCCGGCCGGCGTCATCAAGTTCGATTCGGCCAGGCCGGTCTTCAAGACCGAGGGCTACGGCAGCATCGGTTTCGGCATGCACGGCGCCGTGA
>CAMLHI010000423.1 GCA_946479705.1 uncultured Oxalobacteraceae bacterium | reverse complement strand
CGGCCTGCAGGCGCTGCGCCAGTTCGGTGTAGCGCTGCAGCGGCCACTCGCGGCCGTTGCCGTTGGACTTGGGATGCAGGATCAGGTTGAAGGGTGCCTGCGCGGCCAGCGCGTCGGCCTGCGCCAGGCGCGGCGCGTGCAGGCCATAGAACGGGGGAATCTCGTCCAATGCGGGAATGTAGTTGATTCCCAGTGGACGCAGCAGCTCGAAGTTGAGCTGCGCTTCGTGCTCGGTGGCGCGAACCCGGCTGAAGTGCGCCAGGCGATTGCAGTACAGCCAGTGGTACAGGCGATGGCTGGTGCCGACCCGGTTGGGCACGCGCGCGCGCCTGGCCGCCTTGGCCAGGCGGCGGTCGGGAAAGGCGAAGATCACGGTGTCGTAGCCGCCCTCGGCGAACAGCGCGGCGGGGTCGCGCTCCTCGACCGCGATCACCCGGTCGACAAAGCGGCATTGGCGCACCACCGGCGCCGCATAGCCGCGGCACAGGAAATCGATGCGCAGCTGCGGCATCAAGCGCTTGAGATAGCCAGCCAGCGGCAAGGTCAGCACCACATCGCCGATGTTGTCGGTGCGGCAGATCAGGATGTTGGACAGTGCAGGCGGCATGAACTTTGGCGGGTACGTTGGACGGTCGTTGCACGGCGCGTGCAGCGAAGCCAGCGCTATTATATAGAGTGGCGCCGAGACTGCGTGAGTGGCTGGGCGCCCCTTGGTCGAGTCGCTTTTAGTGACAGATCGAGGATGGAAGATCGTCCGCCGGTCAGGCTGGCGGGCACGCTGCCCATGCACGCGATAGGGAGCTTACCGGCGCGTGCTGGCAATGGCTCCGGAAAAACCGCCACGACGGCTTGCGTTCAGTACCGGAGTTCCGTTACTATCAATCATTACAATTGTGCATAATATATAACGAACCACAGAACAGCGTCGTTTTGCTAAAAAAATAGGCGTGACATGGGGTTTGCGCGGGTTTTCAGCACTCAGGCCCGGACAGTTAAGTTTTGGCAATCATAATGACTAGTCGCGCCGCGACACGGAGACCCATGAAACACCACTTGAACTCGTGCGTCCTGGCGGCGCTGACCCTGTTGAGCACCCAGCCCGCCGGCGCCCAGCAAGCCGATCCCGTGCCGCCCGAACAGCGCGTCACCGTCCAGGGCATGAAAAACGCCTCCAAGTGGTTCAAGGCGGAAAGCCAGCACTTCGTGATCTATTCCGACACGTCCCGCTACAGCGTCTCCCAGCTCCTGAACAATCTGGAGCGGCTCGATTACCTGCTGCGCCTCTACACCAGTCCCTACGCCAAGGCCCAACCGCGCGAATCCAAGCTCAGCCTGTACTTTCAGCAGCGCGCCGGGGCCGGAGCGCTGGCCCAGTTCACGGACACGCCGCCGCGCGACGCCGTCGGCCTGTACAGCAGTTGCAGCGCGGGCGTGCAGGGCATCGGCGGGCTGCTCGACCCCATCGTTGAGCTCAGCAATGCGGAATTGGCCAAGGCCCCCGTCAACAGCACGCTGGCCTACCTGTTCGAAGGCTATACACGCCACTTCCTGTACCGCCATACCACCGTCCGCGCGCCCTATTCGTTCATCGAAGGCTTTGCCCTGTATTTCGCCGGTACCCGATTCTCCGACCAGCAATTGGTGGTCGGTGAAAAGCCCGTCACTGTCGGCGCCTACCTGAACTTCACCGATCGTAACCCCACTTCTACCAGTCTGAGCAATACAGACGTGCTCAACGATCACGACAGCAATGCCGTCAACGCCGTCGGCGAAGCGGCCATCAGGCTGGAGTTCGCCGCCCGTTCGTGGCTGCTGGCCCACTTCATGCTGTCGACGGACGATAACCGCAGCCGACTGCCGCGCTACCTCGAGCTGACCAATGACGGCATGCCCGCCAGCGCGGCCCTCGAAACGGCCTTCGGTATCAAGCCCAATGAACTCGACAGAGTGGTGGCGCGCTATCGCCGCACAGCGTTAAGTGTGGTGCAACTGGACGTGCCCTCCCTGCCCGCCGCCCAAGTCGCCTTTACCGACCTGCCCGAGAGCGTCTCCGACTACGTGATGATCGACGCCACCCTCAAGGCCTGCCCCAGCCGCGCCACCGGCGAAGCGCTGCTGCGCAGCATGACGTCCCGGCCGCAAGGCACGCCGAACCACCCGCTGGCCCGCCTCACCCTCAGCCGCGCCCAGATCGACTGGGGTAATCCGCAGGATGCCATTGCAGCCCTGAGCACGCTCGCCGGCGGCGACAAGGGGGCTGGAGAAGCCAGCTATTTGCTCGGCCTGGCACATCTGCGCCTGGCTAAGCAGCAGCAAGGTGCCGCCAAGGCAAACAGCCTGGCGGCAGCGCGCCGCCATCTGGCCGATGCCAGCAATGCCGACCCCGCCTCGGCCCAAGCCGCTTACGCCCAGTTGCACGCCGACCTCGATGGCGGCGAGGCACCCGGCGACGCCGCCTTGACGAAGGCCGACCTCGCCTGGAAAAACGGCCGCGACGTGAACGCGTACGCACGCGCAGCCGCGCTCATGTACGCCTATACGGGCGACAGCGTCAAGGCGGGACAAGCCCTCAAGGTACTGGCCAACAACCGGCGCGACCCTGACATGGTCAAGTGGGCCAAGCAATGGCAGACTCTTCTGCAGGCTGGGGTAGACCGCAGCGCGGTGCTGGCCGAATTGCGCCGCACGCCGGTGTCCGGCACAGCCATCGAGGAATGGACCGTTACCCACGACACCACCCTGCAGGAAGTCAACGTTGCCGCCGGCGCGGAGTCACTGAAGAAGCTTCGCATCAAAGCGGAGGACGAAGAAATAAGAAGAATCCTCGCGAAGCCCATGGACCCTGGTAAGAAGCCCCCCGAAGAACGCAGGTGACGACGGTAAAGCCGATCATCGATGGCCTTGTTGGCGCGCACCTGCTGCATCGGCGCGTGCTACTAACTTGGCGCTGCACCGCGTTTCGCGCAACAGCCCCACGTGGCACGGTTCCGGGTCAATTCCCGATTGAGGCGGCTTTTAGTACTCGACCGCCACCTCTTTCGCCCCCAGCTGCTCGAGCGCCAGCTTGAGCGCGTCCGATGGCGCCACGCGCCAGTCGTCGCCCAGCTGCACCGTGCACTCCACGCCTTGCGGCTTGAGCCGCATGGCCAGCGGCAGGCCGTCCTGATGGCGGTGCGGCTTGAGCGCTTCGGCCAGCTTGGGCGTGGGCACCGGGGCCGGCAGGAACAGCCCGACCTGGCGCGCGTAGTGAATCCGCGCCGAGGTCATGT
>CAMLHI010000422.1 GCA_946479705.1 uncultured Oxalobacteraceae bacterium | reverse complement strand
TGCAGGCCGTCGGCCAGCGCTGCGTACACCAGCGCGCAGCGGCGGCTGTGGCGCAGGTCTTCATGCATGGCCACCCAGGTTTCCAGCTTGATCGATATTTCGCTGGCGCACAGGCGCACCAGGCCCGGATCGCGCGCGGCGATGCCGGCCTGGCACATGCCGATGCCGAAGCCGGCGCGCACGGCCGCCAGCTGGGCCAGGTCGCTGTCGGTGCGCAGCGAGAACATGGCGCGACTCAAGCCGCCCAGCTGGCCCTTCATGCGGCGGATGTACTGGCTTTCGTGGTCGAAGCCGATCAGCGAATGCCCGGCCAGCTCGGCCGGGTTGGCCGGGGTGCCGCGCGCGTCCAGGTAGGCGCGCTGGGCGTACAGGCCCAGTTCGATGTCGCCCACGTGGCGCGCCACCAGCGCTTCCTGGCTTGGGCGCACCATGCGCACGGCGATGTCGGCCTCGCGCTGGAGCAGGTCGTGGGTCTGGTTCGACAGCACCAGTTCGATGCGCAGGCCGGGCCAGGCCGCGTGCAGGCGCGCCAGGATGGGCGGCAGCACTTCCACCCCGACCACGTCGCTGGCGGTGATGCGCACCGTGCCGCGCGCCTCGTCGCCGTGGCTGCTGGCGGCGCGCAGCAGGGCGCCGGCGGTGGCGGCCAGCGCTTCGGCATACGGCCGTAACTGGATCGCGTGCTCGGTGGGCAGGAAGCCGTGGCGCGAGCGCACGAACAGGGCGTGGCCGAGGGCTTCCTCGAGCGCGTCGATATGGCGCCCCAGAGTCGGCTGGGTCAGCCCGAGCGCGCGCGCACCGGCCGACAGCGAGCCGCTTTGCAGCACCGCCAGGAAGGAGCGGTAGAGATCCCAGTTCGGTTCATTCATTTACGCATGGACTCCATACGGTTTATACACTTCCGTATACTAACGCGGCAGGCCACACTGTGCCCATCAACTTGACGGGAGGGTGACATGGACGCGAACAAGACGGCATTGCTACTGGGGGCGAATGGCGGCATCGGCGGGGAAGTGACGCGCACGCTGGTGGCGCGCGGCTGGCAGGTCAGGGCGCTGGTGCGCGATGCGGCGCGCGCCGGCGCCATCGAGGGCGTGCAGTGGCTGGCCGGCGATGCGCTCGACCGGGACGCCGTGGTGCGCGCCGCGCAAGGGGCCGCGCTGATCGTCCATGCGGTCAATCCGCCGGGCTATCGCAATTGGGGCACGCTGGTGCTGCCGATGCTCGACAACAGCATCGCGGCGGCCCAGGCCAGCGGCGCGCGCCTGCTGGTGCCGGGCACGGTCTACAACTATGGCAGCGGCACGGCGCAGCCCTTGCGCGAGACCAGCGCGCAGCGGCCTTCCTCGCGCAAGGGGGCGATCCGGGTGGAGATGGAGCGCCGCCTGCAAGCCTCCGGTGTGCGCACGCTGATCGTGCGGGCTGGCGATTTCTTCGGTCCGCGCGCCGGCAACAACTGGTTTTCGCAGGCGATGGTCAAGCCGGGGCAGGTGCTGCGTTCGATCGGCCATCCGGGCGATGTGGGCGTCGGCCATGCCTGGGCCTATCTGCCGGACCTGGCCGAGACCATGGTGCGCCTGGTCGAGCAGGAAGCGCGTCTGGGGGTGTTCGAGACCTTCCATTTTCGCGGGCACTGGGATGGCGACGGCAGCGCGATGATCGCGGCGATCCGCGCGGCCTGCGGCGATGCGGACATCAAGGCCGGCCGGGTGCCGTGGATGGCGTTTCGCCTGCTGGCGCCGTTCGTGCCGCTGTTTCGCGAACTGCTGGAGATGCGTTATCTGTGGCGCGAGCCGTTCGAGCTCGATAACGCCAGGCTGGTGGCCTTCCTGGGACACGAGCCGCGTACGCCGCTGGTGCAGGCGGTGGGCGCGACGCTGGCGGGGCTGGGCTGCCTGCGGCCGGCGCCTTGCCCGGCCTGATCAGGCGTAGGGATCGGGGTAGCCGAGCGCGCCGAGGATGTCGCGCTCGAGCTGCTCCATCTCTTCGGCTTCGGTGTCGTCGTCGTGGTCGTAGCCCTGGGCGTGCAGGACGCCATGCACCACCAGGTGGGCGGCGTGTTCTTCCAGCGCCTTGTGCTGCTCGCGCGCTTCCTGTTCCAGCACGTCGGTGCACAGGATGATGTCGGCGCGGGTCGGCTCGTCGTCGGCGATTTCTTCGCCTTCGTTGTAGGCGAAGGTCAGCACGTTGGTGGCGTAATCCTTGGCGCGGTAGTCGCGGTTCAGGGTGCGCCCTTCGACCGCGTCGACGAAGCGGATGGTCAGCTCGGCCGGGCCGAGCAGGGCCGCCTGGACCCAGCGCCGCAGCAGCGCGCGCGTGATCGATTCCTCAAGGCGGGCGTCGGGATACTGGACCGACAGCGAGAGCTTATTTTTTGCGGACATTTTTGGCGGCGACGGGTTTGGGGAGGGCGACCAGGTCCATCTCGGCCGCGGTTTCGTAGGCGTCGACGATGCGCGCCACCAGCGGGTGGCGCACCACGTCGGCGCTGGAGAAGTGGGTAAAGGCGATGCCGCGCACGTCCTTGAGCACGTGGACCGCGTCCACCAGCCCGCTCTTCTGGGTCTTGTGCAGGTCGATCTGGGTGACGTCGCCGGTGACCACGGCCTTGCTGCCGAAGCCGATCCGGGTCAGGAACATCTTCATCTGTTCGACCGTGGTGTTCTGGGCTTCGTCCAGGATCACGAAGGCGTGGTTGAGCGTGCGCCCGCGCATGTAGGCCAGCGGGGCGATCTCGATCACCTGTTTCTCGAACATCTTCTGGGTGCGGTCGAAGCCGAGCAGGTCGTACAGGGCGTCGTACAGCGGGCGCAGGTAAGGATCGACCTTTTGCGCCAGGTCGCCCGGCAAAAAGCCCAGGCGCTCGCCGGCTTCGACCGCGGGGCGGGTCAGCACGATGCGCTTGACCACGTCGCGTTCGAGCGCGTCGACCGCGCAGGCCACCGCCAGGTAGGTCTTGCCGGTGCCGGCCGGGCCGATGCCGAAGCTGATGTCGTGTTCGAGGATAGCGCGCAGGTACTGGATCTGGTGCGGGGTGCGCCCGCGCAGATCGTGGCGGCGGGTCTTGAGCGCCGGGCTGTTGATCTCGATCTCTGGCAGGGCTTCGGCCGGGGTGCTGTCGGCGTGCTGCGGGCGCAGGCCGGAGCGCTGCTCGACCAGGGCCAGCTGCACTTCCTCGATCGGAACGACCTTGTTGGCCACCGCGTAGAAGCGCTCCAGGATCTGCACCGCCTGGGCGGCGTTGTGGCCGCTGACGATGAATTTTTCGCC
>CAMLHI010000421.1 GCA_946479705.1 uncultured Oxalobacteraceae bacterium | reverse complement strand
CATACTCCACTTCAGTTACACTCGCAGGTTGAGAGTGCAAAAGCTGACCGAATAGTAACTTTTTTGCACGTGCGGTATCCGATTACCACTTACCATCGCCACCATGAAAAAACTCTTCGCACTTCTCGTGCTTGCTTGCGTCGCCAATGTGTCCGCCGCTGCGGACGTCGTCGGTAACGCCAAGAATGCCAAGGTTGAACAATGCATCGGCTGCCACGCCATTGCTGGCTACAAAGCGACTTTCCCTGAAGTGTATCCGGTGCCAATGCTGGGTGGCCAATCGGCCAAGTACATCGAAAATGCGTTGAATGCGTACAAGAAGGGCGAACGCAAGCATCCTTCCATGAAGGGCGTGGCGGGGAGCCTGAGCGATCAGGACATCGCCGACGTGGCCGCTTACTACTCGCAGCAAACCCGCAAATAAGGACAGATTCATGAAAAAACTGATTATCGCCCTGGTTTGCGGCGCCGCCTCGATGAGCGCCCTGGCTGGCGGCAATGTCGCCAATGGTGAAGCGGTGGCCAAGAAGTATAACTGCGCATCGTGCCACGGTGCCGATTTCAACAAGCCGATCGATCCGAGCTATCCGAAGCTGGCCGGCCAGCACGCCGAGTACCTCGCGCATGCGCTGACCGCCTACAAGCGCGGCGACGGCCCGAACGGCCGCGGCAATGCGATCATGGGCGGCCAGGCCAAGCAGCTGTCGAGTCAGGACATCGCCGACGTGGCTGCGTATCTGCACAGCCTGCCGGGTTCGCTGGTGCTGCAGCGCTAGAGCGCCGCTGGCCGAACAAACGTCCCCTCCATGCGAGGGGATTTTTTTTGCCCGCGTTTCAGCGCGCGCGCTTGCGCACGCATTCGACGTAGGCTGCCGTATCGGGTGGCGTGCCGTTGCGCTGGCTGGTCCAGATCATCTCGCCCAGGCACTCCATGATTTCGTGATGGGCTTCGTGCGCGCCCAGGCGCTGGCTCAGCGTCTGGCAGGCCGCGCGGATGCCCGGCGGCTGGTCGATCGAAACCTGTTCCTCGATCGACAGGTGCATCGACAGGTGCAGGAAGGGATTGGG
The DNA here is from genome assembly GCA_946479705.1 of uncultured Oxalobacteraceae bacterium. Next base: position 2,206 of record CAMLHI010000421.1, on the reverse strand, counting down.
CTGGCCGCCTTCGACCGAGTAGTCGCGCGCGATGGCGGCCTCGGGGTCGGCCAGTTCGTCGGCATACTCGGGATGCTGGGCGATCCAGTCGGCCGCGATGGCATCCATGGGCGTGAGGATCTCGCCGGCGCGCTGCTTGCGCAAGGCTTCGCAAAAGAAGCGCCGGACGTCGTGGGAAGAGGGGGTGAACATGCGTGTTGAACCTGAGTCGAAAGTAAAACGGCGTCCGAAGACGCCGTTGCAATGGGCCGGCCGTTTATTCCTTGTCCGGCGTGAGCAGCAGTTGCGGCTGCGCTCCCGGCGCGGGCTCGACCGTGTTCTGGCGCGGCGGATGCGGCTGGCGCAGGTAGCGCGCCGTGTGGCGCCGCTCGTGCGTATGCCCGCCGTTGGCCGGCCAGGTCAGGAAGCGCGACAGTTCCTGCAGCGCGCGCTGGTACACGTCGCGCTTGAATTCGATCACCACGTCCAGCGGCACCCAATAGTCGTGCCAGCGCCAGGCATCGAATTCCGGATGGTCGGTCAGGCGCAGGTTGACGTCGTTATCGCGCGCGACCATGCGCAGCAAAAACCAGATCTGTTTCTGCCCCCGGTAGTGGCCGCGGATCTCGCGCTTGATAAAGTGGTCGGGTACCTCGTAACGCAGCCAGTCGCGCGTGCGGCCGACGATTTTCACATGTTCCTGCCGCAGCCCGATTTCTTCTTCCAGCTCGCGGTACATTGCCTGTTCCGGTGTTTCTCCATATTTAATGCCCCCTTGCGGGAACTGCCACGAGTGCTCGCGCACCCGCTTGCCCCACCACACCTCGTTATGGGCGTTCAGCAGGATGATGCCGACGTTCGGGCGGAACCCTTCGCGATCGAGCATGATGCACCTCGAAACTTTCTGCGGCTGAGCACCTTCTTACATTTTTAGCCAAAAATCCCGGCACCCGCCGCTAATCGAGTGAACGAAAACGGCGGGAACCCCATCAAACAGGCGCATTTGTATAAAGATTGGACGCATCAGCCAGCTAATCCTTTAAAATTAGGTTGATTATAACCCTCTCTTTTTAAAAAGAATTCATCGATATGCGTGCCTCCCGTTTTTTTATTTCAACTTTAAAAGAAGCGCCATCCGACGCGGAAATCGTCAGCCATCAGCTGATGATGCGCGCCGGGATGATCAAACGGCTCGGTTCCGGCATCTATACCTATATGCCCACCGGCCTGCGCGTGATTCGTAAAGTCGAGGCCATCATCCGTGAAGAAATGAACCGCGCCGGCGCGATCGAATTGCTGATGCCGCTGGTCCAGCCTGCCGAGCTGTGGCAGGAGACTGGCCGCTGGGACAAGATGGGTCCCGAACTCATGCGCGTCAAGGATCGCCACGGGCGCGACTACGCCATCCAGCCGACCTCGGAAGAAGTCATTACCGACGTCGTGCGCACCGAGATCAAGTCCTACCGCCAGCTGCCGCTGAACTTCTATCACATCCAGACCAAGTTCCGCGACGAGCGCCGTCCGCGCTTCGGCCTGATGCGCGGGCGCGAATTCACCATGAAGGATGCCTACTCCTTCGACCGCGACGTGGCCGGCATGCAGGCTTCCTACAAGATCATGTTCGATGCCTATGTGTCGATCTTCAACCGTTTCGGCCTGAAGTTCCGCGCCGTGGCGGCCGATAACGGCGCCATCGGCGGCACCGGTTCGCACGAATTCCACGTCATCGCCAGCACCGGCGAAGACGCGCTGGTGTACTGCCCGACCTCCGACTTCGCCGCCAATATGGAAGCGGCCGAGGCGCTGCCGCTTGCCAATAGCCGCCCGGTAGCGACCGCGCCGCTGACCAAGACCCCGACTCCGGGCGCGACCAAGTGCGAACAGGTCGCCCAGCTGCTGGGTCTGCCGCTGGCGCACACGGTCAAGGCGATCGCCCTGACGGTCGAGAAGGAAATCGACGGTAAAGTCACCAAGGAAAACTGGATGCTGCTGCTGCGCGGCGACCATGAGCTCAACGAAGTCAAGGTGGCCAAGGTGCCCGGCCTGGCCGCGCACCGTTTCGCCACCGAGGCGGAAATTGTCGAGTGCTACGGCACCGTGCCCGGCTACCTGGGGCCGGTCGGCGCGCTGCAGCCGGTCAAGGTAGTGGCCGACCGCACCGTCGCCAACATGGCCGACTTCGTCTGCGGCGCGAATGCCGAAGGCTTCCACTACACCGGCGCCAACT
>CAMLHI010000420.1 GCA_946479705.1 uncultured Oxalobacteraceae bacterium | reverse complement strand
GGGCCTGGCCGCCCAGCTTGCCCTCGGTGCCGACCTCGCGCGCCACCCGGGTCACCTCGCCGGAAAAGCTGTTGAGCTGGTCGAGCATGGTGTTGATGGTGCGCGCATTGCGCAGGAATTCGCCCTTGAGCGGACGGCCCTCGATGTCGAGCTGCATGCTCTCGGTGAGCGCGCCGCGCGCCACCGCGCCGATCACGCGCGAGACTTCGCGCACCGGCTGCACCAGGCTGTCGATCATGGAATTGATGGCGTCGGCCTCGGCGCCCCAAGACCCGCTGCTCTTGTCGACCTTCATGCGCTGGCCCAGCTTGCCCTCGTCGCCGACGATCTGCGACACCCGCGCGATCGCCTGCGCCAGGGTCTGGTGGGTGCTGGCGATTTCATTGATCACCTCGGCGATCTTGCCTTCGATGCCCTCCCAGTCGTGCGGCAGGCGCACGCTGAAATCGCCTTCGCAGACGGCCTTGAGGGTATGCAGCACCAGCGCCTGCATCGGGCCGTTGCCGCCCCCGCCGGTGCGGCGCTGGGCGATGCCGTCGATATCGGCCGCGCGGCGCAGGTTCATGCGGCGCTCCGGATTGGCGAGTCCCTGTTCCATGCAAGTTCTCCTAGCGCGCCGACGGCGCGGCCAGGTCGAACCGGCCGCGCCGCAGCAATGCCAGCGCGCTGTCGCTGTCGATCGCCGCGCTGAAATAGTATCCCTGGATTTCGTCGCAGCCGTGCGCCACCAGGAAGGCCACCTGCTCGGCCGTTTCGACGCCCTCGGCGATTACCGTCAGGTCCAGCACGTGGCCCAGGGTGATGATGGCCTTGACGATGGCCGCGTCGCTGGGATCGGTGGCGATGTCGCGCACGAAGGAGGCGTCGATCTTGAGCTTGTCGATCGGCAGGCGCTTGAGATAGGCCAGCGAGGAGTAGCCCGTGCCGAAGTCGTCGATCGTCACCGTGATGCCGAGCGCGTGGATGCGCTGCAGGGTTTCGATGGCCTTGTCCGGATTGCTCATCACCCCGGTTTCGGTCAATTCCACTTCCAGCAGCGCCGGGGCCACCCCGGCCTGGTCCAGGACCTCGGCCAGGCTGGCGGCCACGCTGTTGCGCCCGAACTGCAGCGCCGCCATGTTGACCGCAATGGGCACCTCGCCGAAGCCGTGCTCGCGCAGGCGGCGCAGTTCCGCGGCCGCCTGCGCGATCACCCAGCTGCCGATGGGTTCGATGCGCCCGGTCTCTTCGGCCACCGGGATGAACTGGCTGGGCGGCAGCCAGCTGCCATCCGCCTGCGGCCAGCGGATCAGCGCCTCGAAGCCGCGCACGGCACCGGTGCGCGCGCTCACCTTGGGCTGGTAGTGCATGCGGAATTCGCCCAGCGCCAGCGCGCGCTGCAGCGCCGTGCCGAGCGCCAGCTTGCGGCTGGCCGCCTCGTGCATCGGGCGCGCGAAGAAGAAAAAGCGCGCCCCGCCATCGCGCTTGGCGTGGTACATGGCCATGTCGGCATGGCGCATTAGCGTTGCCGGATCGGCGCCGTCGTCGGGAAAGATCGCAATGCCGATGCTGGGTGTGACGTGCAGCTCGCTGCCCTCGATGTGGCAGGTGGCCGAGACGCGCGCGATGATCTTCTCGGCCACCACGGCCGCATCCTCGGCATCGTTCAGGCCCAGCAGCATGACCACGAACTCGTCGCCGCCCAGGCGCGCCACGGTGTCGCCATCGCGCACGCAGCTCGACAGGCGCTCGGCCACGTCCTGCAGCAGGCGGTCGCCGGCGGCGTGGCCGAGCGTGTCGTTGACGGCCTTGAAGCGGTCCAGGTCGATGAACAGCACCGCCACGCCGGGCTTGAGGCGCTCGCGGTGGGCGGTGGCCTGGCTCAGGCGGTCTTCCAGCAGCATCCGGTTGGGCAGGCCGGTCAGGCTGTCGTGCGAACTCTGGTGCAGCACGTAGGCTTCCATGGCCTTGCGCTCGCTGATGTCGCGCGAGACCAGCACCAGCTGTTCCGGCAGGCCGGCGCGCGCGCTGACCGGGTTGAGGTCGGACTCGAAGTGGTGCTCGCCGTGGCCGCCCAGCACGCGGTACTGGATGCGCCGGTGCGCCTGGCTGGGGGCCAGCTCGGCGATGCCCTCGGCCAGGCGCGCGCGGTCGGCCGGGTGGACGATCTGGAAGTAGCTGCTGTCGGGCTGGATGGCGACGCCGAACTCGTGCTGGTAGCTGGCGCTTGCGTACAGCCAGCGGCCGGTGCAGTCGAGCAGGGCCACATAGGCGCCGGCATGCTGCAGGATGATGCGCTCGGCATCGGCGCACTGGTCCTGCGCGCCGGCCTGGCGCGCGCGGGCGCGCTGCGCCGCCGCGCCATCGTACAACGGGCCGGGGCCGGCGCTGTCGAACTGGTGCTGGCGCGCCGCCTTCAGGCGCCGGGCCCGCTCCATGTCGACGAAGACCTGCACCTTGGCGCGCAGGATTTCCGGCGCCACCGGCATGAACAGGTAGTCGGACGCGCCCAGCTGGAAGCCGAGCGCGCGATGCAGGTCGGTGGACCGGTGCGAGGTGGTGAAGATGATCGGCGTATCGCTCGAGCGCGGGCGCATGCGGATCATGCGCGCGGTCTCGAAGCCGTCCATGCCGGCCATCTTGATGTCCAGCAAGATCACCACGAAGTCCTGCTTGAGCAGGCGGCTCAGGGCATGTTCGCCCGAGCAGGCCGTGACGATGGCGGCATCGATGTCGCCGAGCACGGCGCGCATCGCGAACAGGATGCCGGGATCGTCGTTGACCAGCAGGACGGCGACGTCATCGGTGTCCAGACGGGCGATGCGCGCATCGGGCGCCGCCAAGGGCGATGCCCTGGCCTCGCCCGGCCGGAAAACCCTTTCTTCTTCCATCGTTCACCCGGGCCGCGCTCCTTCCTCGAAGGGCGTCTTTACGCAATAAAGCGCACATTCTAGTCCAAGGAAAATGCAATCACACGGGCTCAGCAAGAAAATAAGGCGCGGCGGTTTAGCGTCCAGGCAGGCTCATGAAGGCGTCCACCCACAGCACGATCAGCACCACGTTGCTGATGCCGAACACCGCCAGGCGGTGCATGACATTGTTGTAGGCCAGGTGGATCAGGGTATGCAGGCAGCGCAGGCCGACATAGCTCCAGGCCAGCGCCAGCATGAGCGGGGTGGCGACACCGGTGGCGTAGATCAGCACGCAGATCACGTAGAACAGCACCGGCTGCTCCAGCAGATTCATGTAGTTGCGGTTGGGCAGGCTCACGCCGGGCGGCACCGCGGCCGACTCGC
>CAMLHI010000419.1 GCA_946479705.1 uncultured Oxalobacteraceae bacterium | reverse complement strand
ATACACACCATCGTCCGCCGCGCGCTGGTCCTGCTGGGCTGCGCCCTGCTGGCCGCTGCGCCGGCGCGCGCCGAGAACAAGGACAACGAGACAGTCCACCTGGAGGCATGGGAATCGTTCATGTCGGGCGACTTCGCCACGCTTGACAAAGAGAACAACCGCCTGCGGCAAGGCGCGCACCTGGGTGAGGACGCCAGCTCGCAGCTCGAATCCTTCCGCACCGGCATGACTGGCGCGATCGGGACTGTCACGCACAACGAACCCTATCTGCGCGAGCTCGAGGCCCTGACCCTGCAATGGGCCGAGCGCAACCCGACATCGTCCCTCGCCCATGTCCTGTACGCCAAGGTGCTGGTGCAGCACGGCTGGTCTTATCGCGGCAATAGCTTCATTCGGGACGTGCCGGAGGCGGCACTCAAGGAATTTGTCGCCTACCTGACGCGCGCGGCCGACTATCTGCGCCAGCACGCCGACGTCGCCCTGACCGACAGCTACGCCCACAAGTGCTTGATCCAGATCGGAAAAGCCTTGGGCTGGGAGCCTGAACAACTGCGCGCCATCGCCGAGGCCGGCCTGCAACGCAATCCGTATGACATCGAACTTTACTTCGACCTGGTCGGCACGCTGGTGCCCAAGTGGGGCGGCAATCCGGCATCGCTCGACAAGTTCATCCGTGCAGCGACCGAGCAGACGCGCGCGCAATTCGGCAGCGGCTTGTACGCGCGGCTGTATTCTGCCGCAGCCCAGGATGAATACGGTCCCCGGCTTTTCCTCGACAGCTATGCCGACTGGCCAACCATGAAGACAAGTTACGAAGACATGTTTGCCCGTTATCCCAATAGTCCGAGGCGCCGCAACTACTTCGCCCACATGGCCTGCGTCGCCGGCGACAAGCAGACGCTGCTGGCGCTGCTTGACGAGCTCGGCCCCAAGGTCGACGCCTCCTTATGGGGGTACAACGGCGAGCGCACGCTGGAAGGCTGCCAGCGCCTTGCCAGGGAGCTGTAATCCCCGCCGGCCGGCGCCACCTCCGTGTCGTGGGCAAGAACGATCGTCGAACGCGCACGCGTGTTAAGGAATCCAATGACCAGTGTTACCCTAGTAGTAAGCACACTTCGATGCGCGCTCGCCTTGCCGCTCGCGCTCGGCTGCGCGCTGGCGCTGGCCGCGCCGCCCGATGACGCCGAGATCGCGCGCAACCTGAAAATCTTGCACAAAAGATTGGCAGACAACTTCGTGCTGGACGAGCAATTGCCGCTCGAGCCGGCGCTGCGGGCCAAGGCCGACAGCATCAGCGCCGCTCACCTGGCGCGCGCCGACGCGCTGCTGGCGCGCTGGATGCGCGAGGAGACCGTGCAGCTCGGCCCGTCCGACAATCCCTTCATCGCGGCAAAACTGTACGGCCTCGTCTACGTCCGCCTGCTCAATGAGCTGGCGCTGTGGCAGCTCGATCGCGGTGACGCCACGTACGAAAAGGCGACGCTTGCCGTACTCAAGAATGCGGCGCCCAGCGTCTGCATGAACATGGGCGACAGCCGATCCAGCGATTTTTCCACCCGCATCTTGCGCATCTCCTTCATGCCGCGAGCGCAGCGCGATGCCGCCCTGAAGAATGAAGCCCAGCTGTTGCTGCGTTGGGGACAGGCGCGCGCGCCCTTGACGCCGTGGCCCGATCCGCTGCCGCAGGACAGCGCACTGGCGCTCATCGCAGGCATGCAAGGCGGCGCGCGGCGCAGTGCGCGCGCCTTGCCGCCATTACTGGCCCACAGCCTGCTCGGCGATCGGACACCTTACGCGGCCATGCATCGCACCTTGCGATGCACCTTGCAACAGTGGTGGCTGCAAGAGAGCCTGCGGCAGGGCGTGGCGCCTGCGGTCGCACTCAACAGCTTCCGCTACGGCACCCTTATCACCATCAACGATCGCTTTTCCGAATTTTCCGACTCTGCCACCGCTGCCGACGCCACGCTGGCGCTAGCGTCGAACAATCCGCCGTCTCCCAAACTGGCCAGAGACTTCGGCGTCACCGGCACGACCACCGTGAGGGTGGCGTTCGGCGCCGACGGCACGCTGCGCCATAGCGAAGTGGCGGCACGCAAGATCGTCGTTCCCGGCATCCGCGGGGTGCGCCCGGTCGCCTTTGAAAACACCTTCGACAAGGCATCCATCGACTACGCGCCGGCCTACGTCGCGCACGCAAAATCCGTGGGCGCGGCGCCGACCAAGTTCGAGCTGGAATGGAAGCTCGATAACAACAACGACGACAAAACGCCGCCGGCAAGCCCGGCCTCCCCAGCGAAAGGAGCGCGTCCATGACACTGCAACGGCGCCCGGCTGGTCCGGGCTTGAGGACCACGCTGGCCATGGCGGCGATGGCGGCGATGGCGGCGATGGCGGCCATGCTGGCCATCGCGCCGGCCCGCGCGGACGATGCGCCGCCGATCGAGATCTGGGCGGCGACGACCCTTGACTGGGCCAACTTCGACGCGCTCGACGCGAAGAATGCGCGCTTGCGCCAGAACCCGTATTTTTCGGCCGACGGCAGCAGCGATATCAGCGCCTTCCGTCGCGGGCTCGAGCGCGTGATTTACCACTCCGGCAAGAACGAGGAAGCGTATCTGCGCGAGCTTGAAGTGCAGACACTGCAATGGGCCACCGAGCACCCGCGCTCGGCGTTTGCGCACGTGCTGCATGCCAAGGTGCTGATCGCGCATGGCCGGTCGTATCGCGGCTGGAACCGGGCCAACGATGTGCCGCCGGAGGCAATGAAACAGTTTCACGCCTATCTGCGGCGCGCCTTCGACTACCTGAAGGCGCACGCGCAGGTGGCCCTGACCGACAGTGGCGCGCATGCCTTGATGCTCGGCATCGGCAAGGAGGAGGGCTGGACGCCCGAGCAGCTCGAGGCGGTTGCCGACGTTGGCCTCAAGCGCAACCCGCGCGACATCGAGCTGTACATGCTGGTGGTGTCGGCGCTGCTGCCCGAATCGCGCGACGGCGAACTGGACCAACAGGCGCTCGACGGCTTCATTCGCAAGGCCGGCGCGCAAACGCACCGGGCCCTTGGCGCGGGCTTGTATGCCGTGCTTTACACCAACGTGGCGACGCGGAAATACGGCCACCGCCTGTTTCGCGACACGCTCGCCGACTGGCCGAGCATGAAGAAGGGCTTCGAGGACATGCGTTCGCACTATCCCGACGCGCTGGCGTTGAGGAACCGCTTCGCCTACATCGCTTGCGTTGCCGAGGACAAGACCACGCTGCTGGCGCTGATCGA
>CAMLHI010000418.1 GCA_946479705.1 uncultured Oxalobacteraceae bacterium | reverse complement strand
GCCGCGGCCGACGCCGCGCTATGTGCTGGAACCGGATTGGCCGCACCGCGCGGTGTCCACTGCAACGCTGGCGGGCGGCGCCGCGCTGCTGAACGGCTGCGGCGGCGGCTCGGGCAGTTCCGCCCCGGGAACGCCGACGCCGACTCCCACCCCAAGCCCAACACCGACGCCCGATCCGGAGACCCTGACCGAACAACGCGCCGCACGCTTCCTGGCCCAAGCCTCGATGGGCGCCACGCGCGAACAGATCGCCCGCGTGCAGGCGCTCGGCTACGCCGGCTGGATCGACGAGCAGTTCGCCATGGCGCCATCGGGCACGCGCTGGGATGCGCTGGTGGCGGGCGGCTTCGCGGCCGCCACCCACAAGAACAGCGAGGCCGGCATCGACGCGGCCATCTGGCGCAAGCTGCTGTCCGCGCCGGACACCCTGCGCCAGCGCGTCACCCTGGCGCTGTCGGAAATCGTCGTCACCGCCATTCCCGGCTACATCGGCTCGGGCTGGAAATCCTTTTCCGGCGCGGCCTGGCTGGACCTGCTGGAAGCGAACGCCTTCGGCAACTACCGCAGCCTGCTGCAGCACGCCAGCCTGTCCGCGCCAATGGGCGAATACCTGACCTACCGGAACAACGTCAAGTTCAACGCCACCACCGGCGCGCTGCCGGACGAGAATTACGCGCGCGAGCTGATGCAGCTGTTTACCATCGGCCTGGTGCAGCTGAACCTGGACGGCACGCCCAAGCTCAATGGCGGCGTGCAGCAGGAAACCTACACCCTGGACGACATCACCGGCCTGGCGCGCGTGTTCACCGGCTGGAACTACGACCTGGCCGGCGCCGACACCAGCACGCCCGACTTCAAGCGCCGCCCGATGACGGCCACCGCCGCGCGTCACGAAACCGGCGCCAAGACCTTCCTCGGCACCACCATCGCGGCCGGCACCGACGCGGCCACCAGCATGACCCAGGCGCTCGACGCCATCTTCGCCCACCCCAACGTGGCGCCTTTCATCAGCCGCCAGCTGATCCAGCGCCTGGTGTGCAGCAACCCAAGCCCGGCCTACGTCACCCGCGCGGCCACGGTGTTCAACAACGACGGCAACGGCGTGAAGGGCAATCTGCGCGCGGTGATCAAGGCCATCCTGCTCGACCTTGAAGCGCGCGGCAGCACCCAGCTGGCCGACCCGGCCTTCGGCAAGCTGCGCGAACCGATCCTGCGCTTTGCGGCATGGGCGCGCGCCTTCAAGGCCAGTTCGCCGAGCGACGCCTGGGCGGTCGGCAATACCACCGACGCGGCCAGCAGGCTCGGCCAAAGCCCCCTGCGCGCGGGCTCGGTGTTCAATTTCTTCCGGCCCGGCTATGTGCCGCCCACCAGCGCGCTCGGCAGCGCCGGCCTGGTGGCGCCGGAATTTCAGATCGCCAACGAGTCGAGCGTGGTCGGCTACGTCAATTTCATGCAGTCGGCGGTGAGCAAGGGCATCGGCGACGTCAAGGCCGACTACAGCGCCCTGCTGCCGCTGGCCGACAATGCCGCCGCGCTGCTGGACGAACTGAACCTGCTGCTGGCGGCCGGCCAGCTGTCCGCCGCCACGCTGACCATGCTGCAAGGCGCGCTCGACAGCATGGCCAAGGGCAGCGACAGTACCCGCCTGAACCGCATCTACGCCGCCCTGACCCTGGTGCTGGCCGCGCCCGAATTCCTGGTGCAGAAATAGGAGCCGCCCATGCATGACAAAGATGGCATGAATACCTCGCGGCGCGCCTTCCTGCAGCGCGCCTCGGCCTTGTCGATGGCCGGCGCGGCGGCGCCCTGGGCGCTCAACCTGGCGGCCATGGCCGAAGCCAGCGCAGCCAACGCGAGCGGCTACAAGGCGCTCGTCTGCGTGTTCCTCTACGGCGGCAACGACTATGCCAATACCCTGGTCCCCTACGACGCCGACAACTACGCCAAATACCAGCAGCTGCGCCCCACCCTGGCCCTGGCGCGCGATGCGCTCACGGCCACTGTCCTGAACCCGGCCGCGGTGCCGCTGGACGCGGCCGGCTTCGCCCACCAGTACGCCTTTGCGCCTGAGCTGGCGCCGCTGATCCCGATTTTCAATGCCGGCCGGCTCGGTGTGATGCTCAACGTCGGCACCCTCGTGCAGCCCACCACCAAGCTGCAATACACCAACAAATCGGTCAAGCTGCCACCCAAGCTGTTCTCGCACAACGACCAGCAATCGGTGTGGCAATCCTCGCTGCCGGAAGGGGCCACCTCGGGCTGGGGCGGCCGCATGGGCGACCTGTTCGAGTCATCCAACGCCAAGGCCACCTTCACCTGCGTGAACGTGGCGGGCAACGCGGTATTCATGTCGGGCCGTTCGGTGGCCCAGTACCAGGTCTCGACCAACGGCTCGGTCGCGCTGGCGGGCGTGAAGAATGCACTGTTCGGCTCCTCGGCCTGCTCCACGGCGCTGCGCACCCTGGTCACGCAGCCGCGCACCCACCTGCTGGAAAACGAGATCAACCGTGTCAGCAAGCGCGCCATCGACGCCAACGACACCCTGAGCGCGGCGCTGGCCGCCACACCCGCGCTGGCGACGGTTTTCCCGGCCGGGAACAGCCTGGGCGACCAGCTGAAGATGGTGGCGCGCATGATCTCGGCCGCGCCTGCCCTGGGCGCCAAACGCCAGGTATTTTTCGTCTCGCTGGGCGGTTTCGATACCCACGACGCGCTGGCGACCGACCACCCGGTCCTGATGGGCAAACTCGGCGGCGCGCTGAGCGCCTTCGACGCGGCCATGACGGAACTGGGCGTGTCCGACAAGGTGACCAGCTTCACCGCTTCGGACTTCGGGCGCACCCTGACCGGCAACAGCAACGGCTCCGATCACGGCTGGGGCAGCATGCACATGGTGATGGGTGGAGCGGTCAAGGGCCAGCGCTTCTATGGCACCGCGCCAGTGGTGGCCAACGGCGGGCCGGACGATGTCGGCCAGGGCCGGCTGCTGCCCAGCACTTCGGTGGAACAGTTCGCAGCCACCCTGGGCGCCTGGCTGGGGGTGTCCGACAGCGAGCTGCTCGCCTTGCTGCCCAAGCTGTCAAATTACAATTCCAGCGTACGAAATCTGGGCTTCGTATAAACTTGATGGCTGAGAGGCTGAGGCGGCGACAGTGTCAGTTTTGCGACACAGCTGACCGCCCTGTTTCACAATGTTTCGCGACTTCCTCGCGGCGGACCTGGCTCCATGGTATCAACGGACGACTCGTCGTTTAACGCGCTGTTCAAGGCCCACCCCATCC
>CAMLHI010000417.1 GCA_946479705.1 uncultured Oxalobacteraceae bacterium | reverse complement strand
TCAGCGTGATGTAGGTGTTCGTGTTGGCAATTTTGTACGTGTTACTTGCCTCGAAAACGTCCTCGGTTTTTTCCGTCATTACAGCGACAGTATTGCCGAAACCGTTGGGGAACTGGCTGAGCTGCGTTTCAGAGCGCAAGAAACGTCCGCGGTCGTCGGTATTGAACAGATAGCATTTCTTGTCGTCGCAAATCACCCAGAAATCCAGCCAGCCGTTGCCTTTGGGCGGCTTGATCATATCGGGGATGGCGGCAAAGAAGGGCTTGGGCGCGGTCCAGGACATCGGATCGCCGATATCTTTCGACGTCGAATACAGCGGATCGCCGCCCTGGTACACCATGTACCACAATTTTTGCGGCGCAAAATAGAATACCTGCGGCGCGGCGCGGTAGCCCGGCCCCATCGGCGACTTGTCGAGCGGTACGATCTTCGCGGCAGGCGCGTCCGACCACTTGTCGAAGCTCGTATAGCCAAGGCCCCAGCCGGTGGACCCTGCCGTTGTCATGAATACATGGTATTTGCCATTCACCTGGACGATCGAAGGATCTTTCACCCCATAGATTGTCTGGCTTGGGTCCGGTTGCGGCGCAATCAGCGGCTTGCTCGATGTCCAGTTAAAATAAAGCGGCGCTGCCGGCGCAGCAGCCGGCTTGGTAGCGTCGTCGGCGATGGCATTGCTCACACCGCAGCCCACCACGGCAGCCAACACGATCAGCCAGGCGCTGCATTTCCTTAATTTCATACATCTCTCCGTGAATTGTCGCCACAATAATGTTGGCAGTTCAAAAGTTTGCCGGGAATGCAAACTGCGCACGGAGGATAGTCTGGAACATCAATGGATGCATATGGGAATGCGCAGCGACTTCTGCAATGCGCCTTGAACTTAACAATGCGTGCTAAAAGTGTTAGTCCGGGGCGGCGATAGCCGACGCATTTCTCCACCGGACATTTCATTGCTCGCTAGATCGCTTACGGCTTGCCGATATGTCGCTCCAGGAATTTCTCGACGCGGGTCCAGAAATCCACATTGGTTTTTTCCTGGCGCCAGCCGTGGCCCTCGTCCTCGTACACCACCCACTCGACATCCTTGTTGGTCTGCTTGACGGCATCGTAGAACTTGCGCCCCTGGTATAGCGGCACGCGCTTGTCGATGCCGCCATAGGCCAGCAGCAGCGGCTGGGTGATGCGCGCGGCCTGCCTGAGCGGCGAGGTCGCTTCCAGCTGGGCCGCATCCTTGACCCGGTCGCCCACCAGCGCCGGCATGCCGTATTGCTTGTAGCTGGCCGACACGTCCGAGGCGCTGCTCCACCAGGTGCCGGTATAAAGCAGTTCGATGTCGGTCACGCCGGCCCAGTCGATGCCGCACTGGTACAGCTCCGGGTCGCGGACCAGGCCCATCAGGGTGGCGTAGCCGCCATAGCTGTGGCCGGCGATGCAGATGCGCTTGGGATCGGCAATCCCCTGGGCGATGGCCCAGCGCGCGGCGTCGGCGATGTCGTCCTGCATGGCCAGGCCCCATTGTTTCCAGCCGGCGCGGAAATGCTGGTCGCCGTAGCCGGTGCTGCCGCGGAATTCCGGCTCGATCACCGCGTAGCCGCGCGAGGCCAGGAACTGCGGGCCGTTGCGCCAGCTCCAGTCGCCGCCGCGTACGTACGGGCCGCCATGGACCAGCACCACCAGGGGCAGCCGCTTACCCTTGCTGTCGTTCGGTACGGTGAGCCAGGCCGGAATCGTCAAGCCGTCGCGCGCCTTGACCTGCACCAGATCGACGGCCGCCATCTCCGAGGCCGCAATGCGCGGGCGCGAGGCGCCGATCTTCTTGAATTCGCGCGTCTCGGTGTTGTACAGGAACAGCACGCGCGGCTGGCGGTCGGAATAGCTGTTGACCAGCACCCACGGCGTTTCGGCGCGCGCGGCCACCCCGATCAGGTTGACCATATTGGGCAGTTTGGCATCGATGTCGGCCTGCACCTGCTTCATGCGCGCATCGAACCAGGCGGTGGCGGCGGCATCGGCGACATAGCGCACGCCCAGCAGCTTGTCGTCGGTGGCCACCAGCGAACCGGCGAAATCGTAATCCTCCAGGCGCACCAGCGGCGTGTCGTCGAGCTTGTTGTTGACCAGGTCGTAGGCGAACAGGGCGCGCTTGTCGCCACCGTTGTTGGCGACGACGTACAGTTTTCCTTGCGGGCTGAAGCCGAGCGGCATGAAGCCGTCGGCACGGCCGAGCCAAGTGTCGAACGCGCTCAGCTTGCGCCAGTTGCCGGTGGCCGGATCGAGGTAGTGCAGCGAGGTGAGGTTGTTGTCGTGCACTGTCGCCAGGCGCGGCTCGCCCTTGGCGTCCAGCCACCAGCTGCGTGTGTTGCCGGGACGCTTGACGGTGGTGGCGCGTCCGCTCACGGTATCGAGGCGCTGCAGATCGACATACTGCACATCGCCGTTGGCGATTTCCGGCGCCGCCACGTAAATGAAATTGGAATTTTGCGCGCCTTTCTGGCCCAGCAGGTAGGTGTTCTGCGGGAGTAGGGAACGCGCCACGCTGGCATCCCTGACCAGGGACGTGCGCACCTCGGCCAGTCGGCGCATGCTACTGCCGTCGCGGTTGACGGCGAACATGCCGGGCGCGTAATAGCGTGCTTCGGCCGGCGATATTTTTTTGTTGCGCGAGTCGTAGACCAGGCGTTCGTTGTTGACCCACTCGAAATTGCCGACATCGGCATCGGCAAATTCAGCCACCACCCGCACGCTGGCGTCGGTCAGGCTATACGCAGCCAGGCGGTCGTAGCCGTTAGCGCCGTTGACCAGGAAGGCCACCGTGCGCCCGTCCGGCGCCAACCGGGCGCTGGTGTAGCTGTCGTTGGCGAAGAAGTCGGCCACCGGCGGCGCTGCGCGCGCGCCCGCGAGGCACAGCAGGGAAAACGCGAACAGCCATACGCGGGCGCGACGGCCGAGAGTGGAGGGCGGCATGAAGATCATCCGGTTCATTAAGGGAGCTGCAATCTTATCCAGCTATTAAATGTCGCGCCATTTATTTATTCCGGCGAGCGGAAATGGTCGACCAGGCCGGCCGTCTGGCGCGCCGGGGGCGCGCTCAGCAGACTGACCAGCACCAGCACGGCCACCCCGGCCGGCACCCCGAACACGCCGGCCGACATCGGCGCGATGCCGAACCATTGGCCGGCCGCGCTGCCGCCCAGCAGCGGCAGGCTGTGGACCATGTAGTACACGCAGGTCAGGAAGCCGGCCAGCATGCCGGCCAGCGCGCCGGTGTGGTTGGCGCGCTTCC
>CAMLHI010000416.1 GCA_946479705.1 uncultured Oxalobacteraceae bacterium | reverse complement strand
ACCGAGCGTCTCCCGCGTACCGAAACCGGCAAGCTGCAGCGCTTCAAGCTGCGCCAGCCGTGACCGCCGAAAGTCCCCACGCATGAATATCGTCTGCATCGGCGGCGGCCCAGCCGGCCTGTACGCCGCCCTGCTGCTCAAACGTCAGGACCCCGCGCACCGCATCACCGTCATCGAACGCAACCGCCCCTACGACACCTTCGGCTGGGGCGTGGTGTTTTCCGACCAGACCCAGACCAATCTGCTGGAGGCCGACGCGTCCAGCGCGCGCGCCATCGTTGGCGCCTTCAACCGCTGGGACGACATCGACATCTTCTTCAAGGGAGCGAAGATCACCTCCGGCGGGCACGGCTTCTGCGGCATCGGCCGCAAGCGCCTGCTCAACATCCTGCAGCAGCGCTGCGAGGAGCTGGGCGTGACGCTGGTGTTCGAGCACGAGGTCGGCGAAGACCTGACCCTTGACGCAGACCTGGTGATCGCCGCCGATGGCGTCAACAGCCGCACGCGGGCGCGCCATGCGGACAGCTACCGCCCGCAGGTCGAGGCGCGCCGCTGCCGCTACGTGTGGCTGGGCACGAACAAGCGCTTCGACGCCTTCACCTTCGCCTTCCAGGAAACCGAATACGGCTGGTTCCAGGCCCACATCTACCAGTTCGATGGCGACACCTCGACCTTCATCGTCGAAACGCCGGAGGAAGTGTGGCGCCGCGCCGGGCTGGACACGATGGACCAGGAAGCCACGCTGGCCTTCTGCGAACGCCTGTTCGCCGCCCAGCTGGACGGCCACGCGCTGATGAGCAACACACCGCTGCTGGCCTGGACCACCTTTTCCCGCGTGGTGTGCGAAGAGTGGGTGCACTGGAACGGCGCGGTGCCGGTGGTGCTGATCGGCGACGCCGCCCACACGGCGCACTACTCGATCGGCTCGGGCACCAAGCTGGCGCTGGAAGACGCCATCGAACTGGCGCGCTGCGTGGGCGGCGATCCCGACCTGCGCGCGGCGCTGGCGGCCTACCAGCAAGCGCGTTCGGTGGAAGTGCTCAAGCTGCAAAGCGCGGCGCGCAATTCGATGGAATGGTTCGAGAACGTGCGGCGCTACAGCGCTTTGGAAGCGCCGCAGTTCGCCTACGCCATGCTCACGCGCAGCCAGCGCATTTCGCACGAAAACCTGCGCCTGCGCGACCCGGCCTATGTGGCGCGGTTCGAAGCCTGGCTGGCCGAACGTGCCTTCGCCCAGGCCGGCGTTGCGCTGCCCGCCGCCGCGCTGCCGCCCATGCTCACGCCATTCCGGGTGCGCGGACTCACGCTCAAGAACCGCATCGTGGTCTCGCCCATGGCGCAGTATTCGGCTGACGACGGCACGGTCGGCGACTATCACCTGATGCACCTCGGGGCACGTGCACTGGGCGGCGCTGGCCTGGTGATCGCCGAGATGACCTGCGCGTCGGCCGACGCACGCATCACGCCGCGCTGCCCGGGCCTGTACGCGTCCGAACATACGCTGGCGTGGCGCCGCATCGTCGACTTCGTGCACGCCAACAGCGACGCCCGCATCGGCATCCAGCTTGGCCACGCCGGCGCCAAGGGTTCGACCAAGGTGATGTGGGAAGGGATCGACCAGCCGCTCGACGAGGGCAACTGGCCGCTGGTGGCGGCCTCCGAGCAGCAGTATCTGGACGGCGTCTCGCAGGTGGCGCGCGCCGCCACGCTGGCCGATATGGACCGCATCGAAGCGGACTTCGTGCGCGCCGCGCAGGCCGCGCGCGCGGCTGGATTCGACTGGCTGGAGCTGCACTGCGCGCACGGCTATCTGCTGTCGTCCTTCCTGTCGCCGCTGACCAACCGCCGCGCGGACGAGTACGGCGGCAGCCTGGAAAACCGCTGCCGCTTCCCGCTGCGCGTGCTGCGCGCCATCCGCGCCATATGGGAGTTGCCGCTGAGCGTGCGTATTTCGGCGCACGACTGGGTCGAGGGCGGCATCACGCCGGATGACGCGGTGGCCATGGCGCGCCTGTTCAAGGATGCCGGCGCCGACCTGATCGACTGTTCGTCGGGGCAGGTGAGCAAGCGCGAACGGCCCCGGTACGGGCGCATGTTCCAGACCCCGTTCGCCGACCGCGTACGCAATGAAGCCGGCATCGCGACCATCGCGGTGGGCTCGATCTATGAAGCCGACCACGCCAACAGCATCATCGCGGCCGGGCGCGCGGACCTGTGCGCGGTGGGCCGGCCGCACCTGGCCAATCCGGCCTGGACGCTGCACGAGGCGGCCAGGATCGGCTTCGGCGCGATCGCCTGGCCGCCGCAGTACCGCGCCGCCAAGGAGCAGCTGGAGCGCAATCTGGAGCGCGCCACATGAGCGGCGCCGACCTGTCGACCCGGCTGCACGAGGATCATCACCAGTCGCTGAAATTGTGGCTGCAGATGCTCTCGTGTACAGTGCGCGTCGAGAACGAGATTCGCAGCCGTTTGCGGGCGTCCTTCGGGGTGACCCTGCCGCGCTTCGATTTGATGGCGCAGCTCGAACGCCACCCGGAGGGATTGCGCATGGGCGAGCTGTCGCGCCGGATGATGGTCACCGGCGGGAACGTCACCGGCATCACCGACCAGCTCGAACGCGAGGAACTGGTCATGCGGGTGGCCGACCCGGACGACCGCCGTGCCTATGCGGTCAAGCTGACCGAGCGCGGACGCCAGGCTTTCGCGGCGATGGCCGCGCAGCACGAGGGCTGGATCGTCGAGCTGTTCCAGGACATGCCGACCGCCGACAAGCAGCAGCTGGCATCGCTGCTGGCCACGATGAAGCACCATTTGAAGACCGATTAACCTGTCAGGAACCGTATGCACTACCTCCCAGGCCAGGCGCACCAGTTGCCCGGCAACCGCAGCGCGCTGGCGAACTACCGCGCGCGCCACTTCCGCTATGAGGCTGTGGATGGCGTGGCGACCGTGACCCTGAACCGTCCCGAGCGCAAGAATCCGCTCACCTTCGATTCCTACGCCGAGCTGCGCGACCTGTTCCGCGCGCTGGCGCAGGCGGACGACGTCAAGGCGGTGGTGATCACGGGCGAGGGCACCAATTTCTGTTCGGGCGGCGACGTGCACGACATCATCGGCCCGCTGACCCGGCTCGACATGCCCGGCCTGCTGGCCTTCACGCGCATGACGGGCGACCTGGTGAAGGCGATGCGGGCCTGTCCGCAACCGGTCGTCAGCGCCGTCGACGGCATCTGCGCCGGCGCTGGCGCCATGCTGGCGCTGGCCTCCGACCTGCGCCTGGGCACCAGC
>CAMLHI010000415.1 GCA_946479705.1 uncultured Oxalobacteraceae bacterium | reverse complement strand
GCGTTCCATGGCCTCGCCCACGCCCTTGGCAAGGTCGATCTTCTCGGTCGCCATTACCAGGCCTTTATCTTCGGCGTTCTGGCGCGAGCAGGCGGCCAGGAGGGTGAGGGCGGACAGGGCGGCAATTGCGATGGATCTGGGGCGCAGCATGTCCATTCGTCTGGATGTATAAAAGCGTTAACGTTACCAATAGGTTAAACTATTCACGTTCGCTCCGCAATGCGATCATTTCAGCTCCACCCGGCCATCGCCCATGCTTTTACCTGGCTGGTGCTATAGTTGGATCGCCGATCGCGTGTGAATCGCATTCACGAGGCTTGTATGTCATCCACCCCGTTTGACACCTTGAATATGGTCGAGCGCCTCATCAGTGCCGGTGTTCCCCCCGAGCAGGCGAAGATGCAGGCGATGCTGTTAGCCGAAGTCATTCGTGCTGAGGACGCGAGCATCGTCGAGCGCTTCTCGCGCAAGACTGAAGTCGCGCTTGAACTCAGTGCCGTGAAGGCTGAGATCAGCGCACTGCGCAGCGAGGTCAAACAATCTATTTCGGAATCGAAGGCCGACCTGATACGCTGGGTCGTGTCAGTGGGAATCCTGCAGATGGCGCTGGTGGCGGGGCTGGTGATGAAGTTGATTCCCTGAATGCGGGAAGCTCGACGCGCTCGACTCCGATCAAGTCCCAGGGTTTCCATATCATTGTCGACCTGCTCCCGACGGTGAGGCCGCCGATCAGGTTCCGTCGCGAGAGGTCGCGCGTGCCGCGAAGGAGCGCGGCATTCGGTTTGTCTATGTCCCCGTGCCTCATGATGCCGATGGCAGGGCGGCCTGGGCCACGGTCTACAGCCTGCCGACGACGGTGATTGCCATGGCGCTCGAAAACGGCGGGCGGGATTGGCTCGACAGCCGCAGAAGGTAAAGCGGCATGCGCCGTCAGCGCTCCTTCTGTGCCCGCTTGCGCGCCTCGGCAATGCCCTGGCTGGCCTGGCGCGCCAGCTGACTGGCCGGACCGGCCACACTGGCCAGCGTTTCCCACCGCATGCATGCGCGCGCGTAATCGCCCCGGTCGAACGCGGCCAGGCCGGCCAGCAGCAGCGCGCCTGGATTGGCCGGGTCGACGCCCAGTGCACGGTCCAGCAATCGCTGCGGCTCCCCCGCGAAACTGCGATTGTTCAGGAAGGCGAGTGTGTCGGCGTAGTCGGCGAGCAAACTGGCATTGCTGTCATCGAGCGCGACCGCCTGCCGGAAGGCCGTGCCCGCTTCGCTGTAATTGCCGAGGCGGGCATGAGTGCGCGCCAGCAGGGCCCATCCGGCCGCATCGGCGGGATCGGACGCCAAACGTTGCTTGAGCCGGGCCGCTGCCAGCGGAAGTTCGGCGATCGCCTGGACCGCTTCGGCATCCATGTCTGCCTGCCGTGCCGGCGCGGCCTCGGAACCGATGCCCCGCCAAGCGGCGGCGCCCGCCGCCAGCACCGCGGCAGCCAAGCCCGCCGCAAGCGCGCGTGCGCGCAGCGCGCTCATGGCATACAACCCTGGAAGCGCAGGGAAGGGAAATTGCTCGGCAGCTTGTCCGGGATCTGCTTGCAGAAATCTTCTTGCGCCGCACGTTTGTCGGTCAGCGATACGCTGAGAAACCGGTAGAGGTCCTGGAACTCTTGCTCGGTCAGGCGTACCGGCTGGGCGAGCAAAGGATCAAGCTGGGACACCGTGGGTGGTGCCGGGCCCCGGCGGTAAGTCAGGTCCGCCGCCACGCCGGCCGTCTTTGCGCTGTAGGCGCCCGATTGTCCGGCCGCGTCGAGGTGATAGCGCAATGCAGCGTCGAGCCGGGTAAAGGCACCATTGTGGAAGAACGTGCGTTGCAGCGCGACATTGCGCAGCGGCGAGGTGCGGAACTTGTACCGGTCGCTCGCCAATCCCGTCACCTGTTCGAGGCCGAAGTCTTCATCTTCTCCGGGGCCGTCGAACACGGTGTTGCCGTAGCCGGCGCCGAAATAGGGCGCGATTTGGGGAATGGCTGCATTGTGATTGCGAAAGTCGCTAAACATTTCATTGGCGTTGCCGGCGACCGCGTGGCAAGCCACGCAGTTCGCTTTGCCGAAAAACAGCAAGGCGCCGCGTTTCTCGCCAGTGGACATCGCGTCGCGCTTGCCGCGGGCAAATTGGTCGATCGGCGCGTTGGCGCGCACCAGCGTGAATTCGAACTCGGCAATCGCGCGCGCGTACATCATCATGCTGATCGGCGCGCCCTGCTTGACTTCGGGGAATACCGCGCCAAACAGATCGAGGTACGCCTTGGTGGCGTTCAGGCGGCGCACCACTTCCTGGCGAATCGGCTCGTTGCGAAAGCCATCCGCGCCGGGCAGGGGAACGATGCCCCCGCGCCCGTCATCGAACTGGTCGAAGCGCGGCCCTATCGTGCCTTTGGTTCCGGTGAAGCCGGCAGCTTCGTTCAGCTCCGTGACCGGCAGGTGAGCGTGGGCAATCAGCAAATGGCGGACGACCGGATCGTAGGCGGGAAATGTGGAGCTGCCCTCGGGCGCCGGAAAGGTGAAGCCCTGGGAGTTATCGAACGGCGAGCCGGACGGTGCGCTGAAGCGCGCATTCCACATCAGTTGCGGATAGAAGGCCACGTTGATGACAGTCGGGGCGCGGCGCTGGTTGCGTGGCCCGGTGCGGCCAGGCCCGACCACCAGATTGTTCTGGACGCCGATTGCGATCGATTGGGTATCGCCGAAGGCCCCGTTAGGGGCATGACAGCCTGCACAGGTGTTGTCGTTGTGGAGGCCGGTCAGCCGATCGAAAAAGAGCCGGCGGCCGACTTCGGCCAAGCGCAGGTCGACTGGCCGGCCCAGGCGTGTGGGCAAGGACGCCTCGACCGTGCCGCTCATGCCGGCCTTGCGCAACGCTGTTTCCAGCGCCGCCGATATGGCCGCGTCCTGGGTATCGGTTTCGGCCGCCATCGCCACGCCGCTCGCGCCGCACGCGGCAATGACAGCGGCGCTCAGTGCCATGCCGAGCAGGCGCCGTAATGGCCGTCGCGCAGACACCAGGATTAATGGTTTCATCTTCTTCTCCTTGGATTGTGGGGCGCCCCGACGACCACACTGCGTTCTGGCGGCAACTGCGCTTCCGCTAGCCGCACAACCAACGATCCGGACCGGGACGTTTATTTATCGTAGTCCCTTGCTACCGGTCTGGATTGTTCTAATTCGACCAAGGACGCGCTCGATCAGAATGCCGTTGCGCGAGCGTGCCGGCCCTATGCAGCCGCGAGTCCGACGTCCTGCAATGCCGGCTT
>CAMLHI010000414.1 GCA_946479705.1 uncultured Oxalobacteraceae bacterium | reverse complement strand
TCTTCAGCGTCATCCTGCACGACGGCGCGCGCAGCATGGTGCTGCCGTTTACCATGCTCTACGCCGGCACCCGCCAGAACGCCTCCACCCTGCCCTGGTGCGATTGCCGCATGCTGCTCGCGCACAGCTACTACGCGCCGATCTGGGACCGGCGCTGGTCGGACGATACCCTCGTCAGCTTCGAGTACATGGACGAGGCCGCGCCATGAGGCGGTACGCGGCGGTCCTGCTGCTCCTGCTGCTGGCCGGCTGCGCCAGCCAGGCGCCGCGGTCGCTGGCGCCGCGCGCGCGCCTGCAAGCCCTGGCCGTGCCGGGCGCCAGCCGCGCCAGCCTGCAGGCCGCCTTCGGCCCCGCCGCCAGCGTGCGCTTCGACAGCGGCGTCGAAGTGTGGTGCTACCTCAGCCCGGCCGGCCCGCAGCGCTACAGCGAAACCGTGATCCTGTTCGACCGCGCCGGCATCGTGCGCAAGGTGCGCGTGCGCGAACCCGATTCCTTCGACGAGCCGGACCCGGCGCGCCGCTGAGCGCCCATCGCGGCTGGAACTAAGCCGGCCAGGCCGCGTCTAACCGGCTTGGAATCGAGAGGTGCCCGACTCGACAATGTCCGCCATGAACCAGCATACGGTGCAGTTTTACGAGGATGAGATTTTTCTCGTCAAGGGCTTGGCCGACTATATCGGCGATGCCCTCCAGGCCGGCGACACCGCCATCGCCATCGCCACCGGCGCCCACCTGAGGGCGCTGGAACACGCCCTGCAGGAACGCGCCCTGCTCGACGGCGGCGGCGCGCACTACGTGCCGGTAGTGGCCGAGCAGATGCTGCCCAGGTTCATGGACGAGGCCAGCGGCCTGCCCGACGAGACACGCTTTCGCGATACCATTGGCGAACTGATCGGCAGCGCCGCCCGCGCCCACCACGGCCGCCAGCTGGTCGTGTTCGGGGAAATGGTGGCCATCCTGGCCGCCGGCGCGCACTGCGCGCTCAACACGGTGGGCAAGCACGACGCCGCCATCCAGGTCGAACGCTACTTCAACAATCTGCAGCACCATGTCGCCTTCGCGCTGCTATGCGCCTATCCGCTGGGCGCCTTTCCCGGGGCGGCCGACGCCGCGACGTTTGCCGAGGTGTGCAGCCTGCACGGCGAAGTGCGTCCGGCCGAAAGCTTCGATCCCGACGCCAATGTGCACAGCCTGCAGCGCAGCATCGCCGCGCTGCAGCAGCAAGCCTATGCGCTGGCGACCGAAGTGCGCGACCGCCTGGCCGTCGAGCAAGCCCTGCACGAGGTCAATTTCGACCGGCTCACCGGCCTGCCCAACCGCAATGTATTCCAGGACCGGCTGGAACAGGCCATCCGCCAGGCCCACCGCAGCGGCCTGCCGCTGGCGCTGCTGTTCATCGACCTCGACCACTTCAAGGAAATCAACGACACCATGGGCCACGAAATGGGCGACGTGCTGCTCCAGCAGGTCGGCCAGCGCCTGCTCGGCTTCGTGCGCGACAGCGATACCGTGGCGCGTCTGGGCGGCGACGAATTCATCATCACCCTGTCCGACCTGCACGACATCGATGCCGTCACCGACGTGGCCAGCAAGATCCGCACCGACCTGGCCCGGCCCTTTCGCCTGGACGGCGAACTGGCTTACATCTCGGCCAGCATCGGCATCACCCTCTACCCGCGCGATGCGCGCAGCGCCAGCGAACTGCTGCGCAATGCCGACCAGGCCATGTACCAGTCCAAGGACCACGGCCGCAACCGCTTCTCGTATTTCACCCGCAGCATGCAGGACGCGGCCCAGACACGCATGGCGCTCAGCAACGACTTGCGCCGCGCCCTGGACGACCAGCAATTGCTCGTCTACTACCAGCCCATCGTCACCATGCGCGACCGCCAGGTGCGCAAGGCCGAGGCGCTGCTGCGCTGGCTGCATCCGGGGCGCGGCATCGTCAGCCCGGTCGACTTCATTCCCATCGCCGAACACAATGGCCTGATCGGCAGCATCGGCAACTGGGTGTTCCGCACCGCCCTCGGCGCGGCGCGGCGCTGGCGCCCGTTCAGCGGGCAGCTGACCGTCAATGTCAATGTCTCGCCGGCGCAGTTTTACCAGGCCGATGGCGACAGTTGCCGCGGCTGGCTCAACGACCATGGCCTGCGGGCTGGCGGCGCGGCCGCGCCGGTCGGGCTGGAAATCACCGAAGGCCTGCTGCTGGCCTCCAATCCCGCCGTGGTCAAGCAATTGCTGGCCTTTCACCAGGCCGGCATTCCCATCGCGCTCGACGATTTCGGCACCGGCTACTCGTCCCTGTCCTACCTGCGCAAGTTCAAGCTCGACTATTTAAAGATCGACCAGTCCTTCGTCTACAACCTCGAGCACGATGCCGCCAACCTGGCCCTGTGCGAAGCCATCATCGTCATGGCCCACAAGCTGGGCCTGCAAGTGGTGGCCGAAGGCGTGGAGACGGAACAGCAATACGCCATCCTGCGCGAGGCCGGCTGCGACTACGGCCAGGGCTATCTGTTCGGCGCGGCCATGCCCGACCACGAATTCGAAGCGCTGCTGCGCCGCTGGGGTGCGCCGGCGTAAATCGTGCGGCGGGCGGAACCGAAGCGCGCGATACTGGTCCAATCCATATCGCTCGATCACCCGGGGAGACTGGCATGCCGATCCACCACGCGCGTTCCCTGCTCTGCATCCTGGCACTGGCCTGGCTGTGCGCCTGCGGTGGCGGTGGCGGCAATGCAGGCGGCAGCGCGCCGCCCCCCGTGCCCACGCCGTCCGCGCCCCAGTCCCTGGCGCTAAGCGAAGTGGCCAACGTGGCGGACGCCGTGTTCGTGGCGGCGCCGCCGGGCGACACCCGCCTGTTCATCGTCGAACGCAGCGGCCGGATTCATATTCTTCAAAACGGCGCCCTGCGCGTGCCGGCCTTTCTCGACATCCGCGCGCGCGTGGCGATGACGGCCGAAGGCGGCCTGCTGTCGATGGCTTTCGATCCCGCCTTCGCCAGCAATGGCTTGTTCTATGTGGCCTATACCGACAGCGCCAAGCGCATCACGGTCGAGCGCTTCGGCGTCGGTGCCAGCCCCGATGCGGCCGACGCCACCTCGGGCCTGCCCATCATCGGCATTGCCCACCCCGATTTCACCAACCACTACGGCGGCCTGCTGGCCTTCGGGCCGGATGGCCTGCTCTACCTGGGCACCGGGGATGGCGGCGGCGTGGGCGATCCGCGCAACAACAGCCAGAATGCGCTCTCGCTGCTGGGCAAACTGCTGCGCCTGGACGTGGCCGGCGCCAGCGCCGCCTCGCCCTACCGCAT
>CAMLHI010000413.1 GCA_946479705.1 uncultured Oxalobacteraceae bacterium | reverse complement strand
TGCAGCAGGCGGCCGCTGCGCGCAACCGCAAATTCGAGCTGGACCAGAAGCGTACCGAACTGCTGACCCGCTTTACCGACGACCATCCCATCCTGCGCGGCCTGAACCAGCAGCGCCGCGACGTCGATGTCGAGATTGCCGAGGCGGCAGGGCGCATCAAGGCCTTGCCGGCGCTCGAACGCGACGAAGCGCGTCTGCTGCGCGACATCAAGGTCAACACCGACCTGTATACCGCGCTGTCGAACACGGCCCACCAGCTGCGCCTCATTTCGGTGGGGCGGGTCAGCAATGTGCGCCTGATCGACGCGCCGATGGCGCCGGAACGCCCGCTCAAGCCGAACCGGCCATTGATCGTCGCGCTGGCCGCCGTCACCGGTATGTTTCTCGGCATTCTGATCGCGTTCGCGCGCAAGGCGATTGCAGGCGCCATCGACGACCCCGAGCACATCGAAAACATGCTCGGCGCGCGCGTCGTGTACGCCAGCATCCCGCACAGCAGTCAGCAGGAAAAGCTCAGGCGTAAGGCCAGGGGCGAGCACGGCAGGCTGTTGCTGCTGGCCCGCGAGGCGCCGGAAGACGCGGCCATCGAAAGCTTACGCAGCTTTCGCGCCGCCCTGCTGTACGCCCTGCCTCATCTGCACAACAATGTGGTCATGTTTGCCGGCCCTGGCCGTCAGCTTGGAAAATCGTTTCTGACGGCCAATTTCGCCGCCGTGATGGCCGCCAGCGGCAAGCGCGTCCTGCTGATTGACGCCGATTTGCGCAACGGCCAGCTGCACCGCTATT
Source organism: uncultured Oxalobacteraceae bacterium (assembly GCA_946479705.1). The sequence continues at coordinate 2,530 of CAMLHI010000413.1, read as the reverse complement.
TTGGGGTTGAATCCGAGCGCGGACTGACGGCGGCCATGGGCGGGGCCGCGCCAGCGGAAATCATCCATCGCGGCGTGCTCGACAATCTCGACTTGATTCCGACCGGCGCGGTGCCTTCCAACCGTGCCGAATGCCTGCAGCGCATCAACCTGGGGCAGCTGCTCGACAGCGTGCGTCACGACTACGATCTGGTGCTGATCGATCCGCCGCCCATCCTGGCCGTATCGGACGCACTGGTGATCGGCGCGCACGTGGGGGCGGTGTTCATCCTGGCCCGCGCCGGCGTCACCACCGAAGGCGAGATCAACGAATCGATCAAGCGGCTTAACCATGCCGGCATTTCTCCGCAGGGCATCCTGTTTAACGACCTGCCGCAGAGGCTGGGGGCGCCCGTGTACCAATTCAAATACGACAGCCGGCCCAAGCTGGAGCATGCGACATGATGAGCGAGACCGCTACGGTGGCGCAGGCCCTGGCTGGCCAGTCCATGCCGGCAGTCTATTCGCGGGCCGACCTGGCCAGCCTGGCGGCCACGCCATATCGCCTGTACGTCGCCCCTGGCGGCGCCGACGCCAATTCGGGTACCGAAGCGGCGCCGCTGCGCACCATCGCCAGGGCCGCGCAGCTGGCGGTGCCGGGCACCACCGTCTACGTGGCCCCGGGGCGCTATGCCGGCGGCTTTACCACGCGCGCCAGCGGGGCGGCCGGGGCGCGCATTTACTATGTGTCGACGCGGCGCTGGGGCGCCGTCATCGTGCCGCCGGCGCCATCGCCCAACGACATCGCCTGGGACAACCGCGGCAGCCATGTCGATATCGTCGGCTTCGATGTGGACGGCAGCGCGGCGCGCGGCGGGGTCGCCTGGACCCATGGCATCTATCACGGCGGCTCGGATGGTGTCATCCGCGCCAACCGGGTACACCATCTGGCCCTGGATGCGCCGTGCACCAGCGCCGGTGGCTCGGCCATCGGCATCGACGGCTACTACCGCGGGAGCGACTCCTACGCCGTCGGCAATCTGGTGCACGACATCGGCCCGGCCGCTTGCCGCTATGTGCACGGGATCTATGTCAGCACCACGGGCAGGGTCAGCAACAATATCGTCTACCGTGTCGCCGGGGCGGGCATTCACCTGTGGCACGATGCACGCGCCGTTCTCGTCGCGCACAACACGGTGGCGGGATCGGGCGTCGGCATTGTCGTCGGCGGGGGCGACCGCTATTACTTCGCCGGGGGCAACGATCACACCGTCGTGGCGAACAATATCACCTACGATAACCAGCTTGGCATCGTCGAACAAGGGCATACCGGGCCGAATAACCGCTTTCTCAACAATCTTTCCTTCCGCAACCGCACGGCCGACTGGCGCCTCAAGCAGACGGCCAACTGCGTTGCCGGGCTTGGTGCCGATCCCCTTTTTCTCGCCTATGCGGAGCGCGGCATGCCGGATTTTCGCCTGCGCGCCAGCTCGCCGGCGCGCGCGCGCGCCAGCGCGGGCATTGGGCCTGCGTACGATGTGGCAGGCCAGGCGCGCCCGGCCGAGGGCGGGGCCGACATCGGCGCCTTTCAATACCAGTCCGGGACCGAAGGCGGCGCGCGCGCTGCCGCGGAGCTGCCCGGGCCGTCCAGCTCTGCGCCATGATCGCGCCAGACGACGGCCTCGGCGAACAGGAACGCATCCGGCGGGTGTATCAGGCCTGGCTTGCCGGCGATCGTGCGGCAGCCTATGCATGGCACCGGCCAGAGATCATGGACCAGCTCGCTACCCACTGGCGCGTCGCCGGCACCATGCTGTTCCAGACGATCGGTCCCGATCTACACAAACTTGCCGTAGTCGACGTTGGTTGCGGCAGCGGAGGCTTTCTGCGCCAACTGGTCAACTGGGGCGCCGATCCGCGCCGCCTGACCGGGACCGAGTTCCTGCAGGACCGTCTCGACCTGGCCCAGTTGCGCAGCGCCCCCGGTATCCGCTGGCATTTGGGTGATCTGGACAGCCTGCCTGGCGCCAGCGCCGACCTTGTTACCGCCAACACGGTGTTTTCCTCGGTGCTCGATGAAGCGGCGCGCGCGGCGCTGGCGGCCAATATGTGGCGCATGGCCGCGCCCGGCGCTTGGTGCATGGTGTTCGATTTTCGTTACAACAATCCGCGCAATCCTCAGGTGCGCAAAGTGACCACGGCCGAGCTGCGACGTTATTGGCCGGCGGCGCGCGAGTGCTGGCGCAGCCTGCTGCTGGCCCCACCGCTGGCACGCGGCCTGTCCCGCCTTCCACCCATCGTCAGCGAACTCGTGACGGCGGTAGCGCCGCCGCTGCGCTCGCATTTCGTCTATATGGCCCAGAAGCCGGGATAGCATCGGCTTAGCGCGTGAGGCTTGGATGCGGCGTGCGGTCCGCCAACGGGCGCCTCTCCACCTGGCAAGGCTGCGAAGCAGGCACCCGTGCCGCGCCGTTCAATGGCGCCTGCGCGTGCAGACACTAGGGAAGCACTGATTAATTCATGAGGGCGGACTCGCCCGTGAGAAACGACGC
>CAMLHI010000412.1 GCA_946479705.1 uncultured Oxalobacteraceae bacterium | reverse complement strand
TGCGCGAACACGCCGCCGCGGTCGATGTCGGCCACCAGGATCACCGGGCAGTCGACCGCCTCGGCGAAACCCATGTTGGCGATGTCGCGCTCGCGCAGGTTGATCTCGGCCGGGCTGCCCGCGCCCTCGACCAGCACCGTATCGTACTGGGCACGCAGGCGCCCGTACGATTCGAGCACCGCGCCCATGGCCGTCACCTTGTAGCCCTGGTAGTCGCGCGCATTCATCTCCGCGCGCACCACGCCATGGATGATCACCTGCGCGCCTACATTGCTGGACGGCTTGAGCAGCACCGGATTCATGTCCGTGTGCGGCGCCAGTCCGGCAGCGACGGCCTGCAGCGCCTGCGCGCGGCCGATCTCGCCGCCGTCCGCGGTCACCGCGCTGTTGAGCGCCATGTTCTGCGGCTTGAACGGCACCACCCGCACACCCTCGTTGCGCAGCAGCCGGCACAGTGCCGCCACCACTGTCGATTTACCGGCGTCCGAGGTGCAGCCCTGCACCATCAAGGTCGAGAAGGGCAGCTTCATGGCGCCTTCCGGTGCTGGCGCGCCAGCTCCAGCTTCTCGCACAGCGCGGCGGTGCCGGCCACCATGCGTGGGCCCGCCCGGTTGGTCAGGTTCCCATCGAGCTTGAACAGGTTGCCGCGCCTGACCGCCGTCATGGTGGTGTAAGGCCGCCACACGTCAATGCCACCGCCGCCCGCGCTGCGTTCGGCGGTATCGAAGATCGCTTCCGGATCGAGCTGCAAGACCGCTTCCGTGTTGACCACCGGCGCGGTGATCTTCATGTCGGCGAAGATGTTCTCGCCGCCGCACAGGCGGATCGCATCGCTGACGATATGGCTGCCGCTAAGCGTATACAGTGGCTTGTCCCACACCTGGTAGAACATGCGTACCTGAGGGCGCTTGCCGTAGCGCGCGGCCAGCGTTGCGAGCTTCTGGCGCAGGTCCGCCGCCGCCGCATCGGCGACGGCCTCGGTCCCGAGCAGTTTGCCCAGCCGATTCAGGCTGCTGGCGATGTCGTCCAGCTTGCGCGGCTCGCTGTGGAATATCGGAATGCCGAGCGCGCGGATCTGTTCGATCTGGCGTTCCGAACTGCCGTGCATCCACACCACGATCAGGTCCGGCTTCATGGCGATCACGCGCTCCAGATCCACCTGGCGGTTGGTGCCGATGTTGGCGATGCGCTTGGCCGCTTCCGGGTAATCGCTGTAGGTCACCACGCCGACGATCTTGTCGCCACCGCCGGCCGCGAACAGCAGTTCCGTCACATGCGGCGCCATTGCAATCACGCGCTGCGCAGGCTTGGCCAGCGTGACAGGCAGGCCGTCATCGTCGGCCACGGTAATCGCCGCGGCAGCGTTCAGGGTCAGGGCGGCGGTCAGGGCCGCCAAAAGTGCTTTGATCATCGGGTCGAACTCCATTCGCGTAATGCGCTTTCCAAGCGGGTCCAGCCGCGCTCGTCCGCCGGCAGGCCGAGGCGGATGCCGCGCGCGGCCTGGGTGAACAGGCGCACCCAGATTCCACGTTCGGCCATGTGCTGGTGGAAGGCTTCGGGCCGCGCTTCCGGCCACCATTGGAACAGGGGACAGCCATGCGCCTCGATGCCGTGCGACCTGAGCAAGGCGTGCAGGCGTGCGCCCTCGACCGCCAACTGCGCGCGCGCGGCCTGTTGCCAGGGCAGGTCGAGCAGGGCGGCGCGGCAAACCTGCTGGGCCGGTCCGCTCACGGTCCACGGACCCAAGGCATCGGCCAGGCGTGACAGAAGCGCCGCCTGGGCCGCCGCGAAGCCGACCCGTACGCCCGCCAGGCCGAAAAATTTTCCCACCGAACGCAGCACGATCAACCCCGGCATATCGGTGTGCGCAGCCACGCTGAATTCAGGCGCGGTGTCTGCGAACGCCTCGTCCACCACCAGCCATCCACCGCGCTGGCCCAGATCCGCAGCCCACGCCAGCAGGCGCTCGGCGGACACACGCTCGCCGGTCGGATTGTTCGGATTGCAGATCACCAGCACGTCGCAGTCGGTGCTGTCGAGCGAGTCATAAGGCACCTGGCGCATGCTGTGGCCATGGCGTCCCCAGTGGTGCGCGTGTTCGGCGTACGAGGGCGCTGCCACCACGACGCGCGATGGCGGACGCAGCGCCGGCAAGGCCTGGATGGCCGCCTGGGTTCCCGCCACCGCCAGCAGGTCCGGCGCGCCGTAGTAGCGCCGCGCCGCGTCGAGCAGGAGCGGATCGTGTTCGGGAAGCCGATGCCACGCATTGGAATCGACCGGTGGCGCCGGATACCAGTGCGGATTCAGCCCGGCGGACAGATCGACCCAGTCCTCCAGCGCACGCCTGTAGCAGGTGGCCGCCGCGCGCAGATTGCCGCCGTGTTCAAGCATATCGGCAGCCCGCCGCGATCAGGCCGGCCACGGCCAGCCACAAGCCGGTGGTCTTCGCCACCAGCCCCCACGCGCGGGCGATGTCGGCGGCCTGCGGCGCGCGGCCTTGCCCGAGCGGAGGGCGCATTTCATCGACGCCATCGTAGGTCGCGGTTCCGCCCAGCGCAAGGCCGAGCGCGCCGGCGCCGCTCGCCATGACCGGGCCCGCATTCGGGCTGGGCCACGCCGGCGCCTGCGTGCGCCAGCAGCGCCACGCGAGGCGGCGGCTGTCGGCCAACAGCACGTACGACAACGCGGTCAGGCGCGCCGGCACGAAATTCAGTACATCATCGATGCGCGCGGCACTGCGGCCGAACAGCTCGAAACGGCTGCCGCGGTAGCCCCACATCGCATCGAGCGTGTTCGCCAGCCGGAACAGCAGGGCGCCCGCGCCACCTGCCACCATGAACCAGAACAGCGTGCCGAATACCGCATCGTTGCCGTTTTCGAGCAGCGATTCGGTACTGGCCTTGGCCAAGTCCTGTTCGCCCGCGCTGGCCGTGTCGCGGCTGACGATGCGAGCGGTCAGGGCGCGTGCGCCGGCGAGGTCGCCGGCCTCCAGCGCGTCGGCAATCGGCAGATTGTGTTCGCGCAGGCTGCGCAGGCCGATCGCGAAATACAGCAGCAGGGCGTGCAGGACGTAGCTGTGCGCCAGCGCGGCCAGCAGGGCCAGCGGCAGCACCGCTACCGCCCACGCCAGCGCGCCGCGCGCCAGGCGCCAGCGGCCGCGGTTGAGGTGTCGTTCGATCAGCATCGCCATGTTGCCGAAGCCGACTAGCGGATGCCAGCGCCGCGCCTCGCCGAGCAGCAGGTCGAGCGCGACCCCGGCGGCCAGCAGCAGCGCCGTCTCGGTCAGGCTCAAGCCCATCAGCATGCGCCGCCCTTGAG
>CAMLHI010000411.1 GCA_946479705.1 uncultured Oxalobacteraceae bacterium | reverse complement strand
CTGGTGCTGGCGGTGGTGCTGGTGGTGCTGGTGATCTTCGCCTTCCTGCACAGCGTGCGCGCCACGGTGATCGCCAGCCTGGCCGTGCCGATCTCGCTGATCGGCACCTTCGGCGCCATGTACCTGCTCGGCTACAGCCTGAACAACCTGAGCCTGATGGCGCTGACGATCGCCACCGGCTTCGTGGTGGACGACGCCATCGTCATGATCGAGAACATCGCGCGCTATATCGAGGAGGGCGAAACGCCGCTGGCGGCCGCCGTCAAGGGCGCCGCCCAGATCGGCTTTACCATCATTTCGCTGACGGTGTCGCTGATCGCCGTGCTGATCCCGCTGCTGTTCATGGGCGACGTCGTGGGCCGCCTGTTCCGCGAATTCGCCGTCACCCTGGCCATCACCATCCTGATCTCGGCGCTGGTGTCGCTGACCCTGGTGCCGATGATGTCCGGGCGCTGGCTGCGCGCACACGCCGACGAGAAACCCAGCGCCTTCGCGCGCCGCACCCAAGCCTTCTTCGACGACGTCATCCACCACTACGACCGCTCGCTCAACTGGGTGCTGGACCGCCAGCCGCTCACGCTGCTGGTGGCCCTGGCCACGCTGGCGCTGACGGTGATCCTGTACCTGGCGATTCCCAAAGGCCTGTTCCCGACCCAGGACACCGGCCAGCTGCAGGCCCGTGTCGAAATGCGCGAAGCCATCTCCTACGAGCGCATGGCCGAGCTGCAGCAGGCCGCCGCGCGCGTCATCCTGCAGGACCCCGACGTCGAATCGCTCAGCTCCAACGTCGGCGTGGACGCGGCCAACAACACCATGCTGCACACCGGCCGCATGCTGATCAACCTGAAGCGCGCGCGCAGTTCCAGGCAGGCCGAGCTCATGGACCGGCTGCGCCAGCGCGTGGCCCGGGTGGCCGGCGTGACGCTCTACCTGCAGCCGACCCAGGACCTGACCATCGATGCCGAAACCGGGCCGACCCAGTACCGCGTGTCGATCGAAGGAGTGGACAATGCCACCGTCACCAGCTGGGCGCAAAAGCTGGTAGCCCGGCTGCACTCGGTCAAACAGGTGCGCAACGCCACCACCGACGCCGGCGCCACCGGCACCTCGGCCTTCGTCAGCATCGACCGCGACACCGCCTCGCGCCTGTCGATCACCGCCGCCGCCATCGACGACGCGCTCTATAGCGCCTACGGCCAGCGCATCGTCTCGACCATCTTCACCGACACCAACCAGTACCGGGTCATCCTGGAAGCCCAACGCGACGCCCAGATGTCGGTCGAGTCGCTCGGCCAGCTGCGCCTGAAGACCGGCTCGGGCCAGACCACGCCGCTGTCGGCGGTGGCCACCATCACCGAACAGCCGGCGCCGCTGCAGATCACCCACGTGGCGCAATACCCGGCCACCACCATCGGCTTCGACACCGCCCCGGGCAGCTCGCTGGGGCAGGCGGTCAAGGCCATCCGCGCCGCCGCCGAAGAGATCAAGCTGCCGCCCTCGGTCAGCCTGGGCTTCCTGGGCGCGGCCGGTGCCTACCAGGCTTCGCTGTCGAACCAGCTGTGGCTGATCCTGGCCGCGGTGATCTGCGTGTACATCGTGCTCGGGGTGCTGTACGAAAGCTATATCCACCCGCTGACGATCCTGTCGACCTTGCCGTCGGCCGGGGTAGGGGCCTTGCTGGCGCTGATGATCTCCGGCCAGGACCTGGGCGTGATCGGCATCATCGGCATCATCCTCCTGATCGGCATCGTGAAAAAGAACGCCATCATGATGATCGACTTCGCCATCGAGGCCGAGCGCGATCACGGCAAACCGCCGCGCGAAGCCATCCACCAGGCCGCGCTGCTGCGCTTCCGGCCGATCCTGATGACCACCCTGGCGGCCCTGTTCGCGGCCGTGCCGCTGATGTTCGGCTGGGGCGAGGGCGCCGAACTGCGCCGCCCGCTCGGCCTGGCCATCTTCGGCGGCCTGATCGTCTCCCAGATGCTGACCCTGTTCACCACGCCGGTGATCTACCTCGGTTTCGACAGCCTGGCGCGGCGCTGGCGCCCGCGCGCCGCCGCTCCTGAGGTGGTGGAGGCGGCGCCGTGAACCTGTCAGCGCCCTTCGTCAAGCGCCCGATCGCCACCATGCTGCTGACCGTCGGGCTGGCGTTGGCGGGCATCGGCGCCTTTTTCGTGCTGCCGGTCTCGCCGCTGCCGCAGGTCGACTACCCGACCATCTCGGTGAGCGCAAGCCTGACCGGCGCCAGCCCAGAGACCATGGCCACCAGCGTGGCCACGCCGCTGGAACGGCGCCTCGGCGTGATCTCGGGCGTGAACGAAATGACGTCGACCTCGGGCCAGGGCTCGGCGCGCATCAACCTGCAGTTCGACCTGAACCGCAAGATCGATTCGGCCGCGCGCGAAGTGCAGGCGGCCATCAACGCCTCGCGCGTGGACCTGCCGGCTTCGCTCAAGAGCAATCCCACCTACCGCAAGGCCAACCCGTCGGACGCGCCGGTGATCATCCTGGCGCTGACCTCGCGCACCAAGTCGCCCGGGCAGATCTTCGAGTCGGTGTCGAACCTGGTGCAGCAGAAGCTCGCGCAGGTGGCGGGTGTGGGCGACGTGGAAATCGGTGGCGGCTCGCTGCCGGCGGTGCGGGTGGACCTGCTGCCGTATGCGCTCAACAGTTACGGCATCTCCACTGAAGACGTGCGCGCCGCCATCCAGGCCACCAACGCCAACCGGCCCAAGGGCACCATCGACGGCAACGGCCGCTCGCTGCAGATCTATTCGCAGGCCAGCACCGCCACGGGCGGGCGCAGCGCGGCCGACTACAAATCGCTGGTGGTGGCCTGGCGTAACGGCAGCGCGGTGCGGCTGGAGGACGTCGCCAACGTCGTCGACGGCGTCGAGAACGTCAATACCCTCGGCTTGTTCAACGGCGAGCCGGCGGTGATCGTGCTGGTGACGCGCCAGCCGGGCGCCAACGTGATCGAAACCGTGGACGGCGTGCGCGCGCTGCTGCCCACGCTGCAGGCCCAGCTGCCGCAGGACATCCGCCTGGAAGTCGCTTCCGACAGCACCAACTCGATCCGCTCCTCGCTGCATGAAATCGAACTGACCCTGCTGATCTCGATCCTGCTGGTGGTGCTGGTGGTGAGTGTGTTCCTGCGCAGCGTGCGCGCCACGATCATCCCGGCGGTCGCCACCATCGTCTCGCTGCTGGGCACCTTCGGCATCATGTATTTGCTGGGCTTCAGCCTGAATAACCTCAGCCTGATGGCGCTGACGGTGGCCACCGGCTTCGTGGTCGACGACGCCATCGTGGTGCTGGAAAA
>CAMLHI010000410.1 GCA_946479705.1 uncultured Oxalobacteraceae bacterium | reverse complement strand
TGCAGGAAGAAATTTCCGCCAAGCGCCTGCAAGCCAAGGTCGGCAAGACCGTGCGGGTGCTCGTCGATGAAGTCAACGCGCGCGAAGCCATCGGCCGCTCGGCCGCGGACGCGCCGGAAATCGACGGCGTGGTACACATCAAGCGCTCGTTGGTACCGGGCAAAAAATTGTCCGTTGGCGAGTTTGCCGACGTGACGGTGACCAAGGCCGACGCCCACGATCTCTGGGCTTCGGTGGTGTAATCGAGGGGAGCAGCGAATGAAGAAAACCGTCCAGACTTCGCTGATCCACAACGATTACCAGCCGCCGGCCGGCTTCGGCGCGTTTCCAGTCCCGATCCATCACGCCTCGACCGTGCTGTTCAAGGACGTCGCGGCGATGCGCTCGGGGAACTGGAAAGACAAGAGCGCCTATACCTACGGCCTGCACGGCACCCCGACCACCTTCACCCTGGAAGCGCGCATTGCCGCCATCGAGGGCGGCGCGCACTGCCTGCTGGCGCCCAGCGGCCTGGCCGCCATCGCCATGATCGACCTCGCGCTGCTCAAAAGCGATGACGACGTACTGCTGCCCGATAACGTCTATAACCCCAACCGTGAACTGGGCCGCTGGCTCAGCGCCGATTTCGGCGTGACGGCACGCTATTACGATCCGCTGATTGGCGCCGGCATCGCCGAACTTATCCAGGACAATACCCGCCTGGTCTGGACCGAAGCGCCCGGCTCGGTATCGATGGAAGTGCCGGACCTGCCGGCCATCTGCGCCGCCGCCCACGCGCGCGGCGCCCTGGTGGCGCTGGACAATACCTGGTCCGGCGGCCTGGCCCTATGCGGCTTCGACAAGGGTGTCGACATCGTCATGCAGGCGCTGACCAAGTACCAGTCGGGCGGCTCGGACGTGCTGATGGGCGCGGTGGTCACGCGCGAACGCGCGCTGATCGACCGCATCGCGCTGTCGCACATGCGCCTGGGCATGGGCGTGAGCGCCGACGATGCTTACCTCGTGCTGCGCGGCCTGCCCACCATGAAGCTGCGTTTCGACGCGCATGACGCCAGCGCGCGCAAGGTCGCGGCCTGGCTGAAAGCCCGTCCGGAAATCAGCAAGGTCCTGCATCCAGCCTTCCCAGACTGCCCCGGACATGAAGTCTGGAAGCGCGATTTTTCCGGGGCCGGGGGCCTGTTCTCGGTGCTGTTCGACGCCCGCTACAGCGAAGCGCAGACCGACCGTTTCGTCGATGCGCTCAGCTTGTTCGGCCTGGGCTACAGCTGGGGCGGCGCCAACAGCCTGGTCATGCCTTACCGCATCCAGGCCATGCGCCGGCAGTGGACCGACCAGGGCATCCTGGTGCGCTTCAACATCGGACTGGAAGACGCCGACGACCTCATCGCCGACATCGCCCAGGCGCTGGAAACGCTGGAGCCGTAGGCAAACCGCGGCAGCGCGAGCCGCGGTCAGCCCGGCATCGCCTTGTTTTCATTGAGGTTGATGAAGCCGCGAATCAGGCGGTACGCCTTCCACAGCCAGGCCACGCCCCAGATCACGACCGCAAGCGGAATACCGATGAAGGTGGCGAACACCACCCAGCCGATGAACATCCACAGCGCGTACCAGATGAAGGACCAGATCATCCACGTATGATGGCTGTAGACCAGGGTGCCGGCGGTCTCGGGCCGCTTGATCACGTTGATGATCACTGGAATGATCGACAGCAGCCCCAGCGAGAAGAAGAAGGTGACCGCATGCACTGCATACAGGATACGTGCGGTGTATTTTGCGTCCTCGACATTCCTGTCCAACACCAGCTCTTGCGCCATGATGGGCTCCCCTTAAAGTTTCGCTAAGATTGTATCAGGAGTGGCTTTTCGCCCATGCCACGATACTGCCCGCCTCCATGGCGCCGGCCTGGCGCGCCACTTCGCGGCCATTGCGAAACAGCGCCAGGGTAGGGATGCTGCGGATGGTGTAGCGCGCGCCCAGGTCCTGGTTGGCCTCGGTATCCACCTTCAGCAGGCGCATGGTGGGTTCCAGCCGTTCGGCCGCGCTCTGGTAGGCTGGCGCCATCATCTTGCATGGCCCGCACCACGGCGCCCAGAAATCCACCAGTACCGGCAGCTCGTTGCGTTCGATGTGGCGGGCGAAGCGCGCACCGCCAATGTCCAGCGGCTTGCCGGTGAACAGGGGACGGGCGCACTTGCCGCACACAGGCTGGTCGGCCAGGCGCGCGTGCGCGAGGCGGTTGACGGCGTCGCAGTGCGGACAAACAAGATGGACGGGCTCGCTCATGACAGTCTCCGGGGCGGTTTCGATGTGCGTATTGTAACGATCTGCGTGGCGCGCCGCGTCTTGCTACACTGCGCCCATGACGACCCCAGCCAAGCCTCCCGGCGTAGTGCGCATCGGCTGTGCCGGCTGGAGCATTCCAGCAGTGTCCGCCGCCGCGTTTCCAGCCGAAGGCAGCCACCTCGAGCGCTACGCCGCCGTGCTGGACGCGGTGGAAATCAATTCCTCGTTCTACCGTCCGCACCAGCCCCAGACCTATGCGCGCTGGGCTGCCAGCGTGCCGGAGCGTTTCCGCTTCTCGGTCAAGCTGCCGCGCAGCATCACGCACGATGCCCAGTTGCAGGACATCGCCGCGCCGCTGGCGCGCTTCGCCCGGGAAGCGGGCGCCCTGGAGCATAAGCTCGGCTGCATCCTGGTGCAGCTGCCGCCCAGGCTGGACTTCGATGCTGGCGTGGCCGGGCGCTTTTTCGACGCGCTGAGCGGCGCCTTCCGCTGCACGCTCGTCTGCGAAGCCCGCCATCCGGGCTGGTTCGGCGACGCGGCCACCGGCCTGCTGCGCGATCGCGGCATCACGCGGGTGATCGCCGATCCGCCCAAGGGCCAGCCCGGCGCGCATGCGCCCACGACTGCCACGATCTACGCGCGCCTGCACGGTGCGCCGCGTATCTACTACTCGGCGTATTCGGATGCGTATCTGGAGCAACTGGGGCGCGACATGGCCACCCATGCAGCCGCCGGACGCGATGTCTGGCTCATTTTCGACAACACCTTGTCGCCCAGCTTCATGGACGAGGTACTGCTGGCAAGGCGCGGCGCGCTCGCCTAGCCTGCCTGTTGCGCAGTCAGACCGGAGGTGCCGTGCTTCCAGAGCGATAACGCGCCACGAAGGTCACTATCGCCTTCGAACGATAGCCTTGCGCCAGCGTCTTCAAGCGTTGCGCGAAAGGCGCATAGGCCGGATCGAGTGCCGTCAGGTAGTCGGCCTGTTGACTGATCGTGAGCATGTTTCCGATCCGCGCCAATTGCCACAGCGTCTCGATTTCCTG
>CAMLHI010000409.1 GCA_946479705.1 uncultured Oxalobacteraceae bacterium | reverse complement strand
TGGTCATCGAAAAACCTGGTGGACTGGAAGCAGGAAGGCAAGGTGCTCGACGTCACCAAGGACCTCAAGTGGGCCAATATCGAAGCCTGGGCGCCGGACATTGTCGAGCGCAACGGCAGCTACTATTTCTACTTCTGCGCCAAGGGCAAGATCGGCGTTGCCACAGGCAAGTCGCCGCTCGGCCCCTTCGTCGATGCGCTCGGCGCGCCGCTGCTGGTTCGGACCGGCAAGATCAGTACCAACACCATCGATCCCTACCCTTTCATCGACGATGACGGCCAGGCCTATCTGTATTTCGGCAATGGCGACGGACACGCCAACGTCTTCAAGCTCAAGCCGGACATGATGCACCTCGATGGCGAACCCACCGAGATCAAGATGAAGGAATTCCGCGAAGGCGTGGTGGTCTTCAAGCGCAAGGGCAAGTACTACTTCATGTGGTCGATCGACGATGCGCGCAGCCCGAATTACCGGGTCGGCTGGGGCACCAGCGATTCGCCGCTCGGTCCTGTCAAGACGGCCGAAAAGAATTTCATCGTGCTGCAAAAACATGGCACGGCCGTGGCCACGGCGCATCACAGCGTGGTCAAGGTGCCCGGCACCGACCGCTGGTATGTGGCCTACCACCGCCATGCCATTCCAGGCGGCAGCGGCTACCAGCGCGAGACAGTGCTGGCGCGCATGCAGTTCGATGCCGATGGCGGCATCCTGCCGATGGACCCGCTGGTGGCGCCTTTCAAAGCGGGCGACGTGGGCGAACCGATTGTCAATGGCAAGGGATTGCCGGATCGACGTCCGGCCAATTGATGCGCGCCTTCAAGCGATAGCGGGGCGCGGGGCGCCCGCGCCGCGCACGCCTTATCCCAGCAGGAGAAGCGCCAGGCCCAGTGCCGCCGGCACGGCCTGGATGAACAGGATGCGCTTGCTGGAGGTGGCGGCGCCGTACAGCCCCGCCACCAGCACGCAGACCAGGAAGAACACCTTCACCGGCACGCCTGCGGCACCGAGGTACAGCCCCCACGCCAGGCCGGCGCCCAGAAAGCCGTTGTACAAGCCCAGGTTGGCCGCCAGCACCTTGGTCGATGCCGCGAACTGCGCCGTCATGCCAAAGGCTTTGCGGGCGCGCGGGGTCTCCCACAGGAACATCTCCAGCACAAGAATGTAAGCGTGGATCAGCGCAAGGGCGGTGATGACGACGTTCGCGGCAGTGGCCATGGAATTGTCCTTTGAAGGGTGGTAGACGTGGATCTCGGCCATTGTAGCCGTCCGCGCGTGCCTCCACACCGCTCCTGCGTGGTAACCGTCGATACGGTCAGCGGAGCGTTTTCCGCGTAGTTTGATACTCGTTTAGGCCCCGCTATCTCGGTTGACTATCCATTCCCGGTCCTCCGTACAATGGCCGAATGAACCTGACCGATTCGTTCGACCGCGACAATCTTTGTCCTGCGGAAGCGTTGCTGACAACGCACAAAATTGCCCGCGAATTTTTTCAGGGCGAACTGTACCATCGCGATGGCACGCGCTTTCGCAGCCTAACGATCATGCACCCGGACAGAGCCCGTATCGACCTCGACGAGGCCGCGACGGGTCGGCTGTTCATGATACCGGACGGCTCCAGCGTTTGGGCGCGGACCGTGCAAGAGCATGGCGAGGCGCCGGCTGGCCTGAACGTCATGTCGAACAACGCACTCATGAACGTGAATGAGATCACCAGCGTCATTGCGTACAGAGATGACCATGGAACGTCACTGCGCATCGACGCGCTGCATATCCGCAGGCTAATGCTGACTGCCGCCGCGCCCGAACGGCTGGCGACTGTAGCGTTTGGTCTGATGGCCATTTCGGCATATAGGCTCGGCTTTGGCCACATCAATCTTTTTGCAGCTGGAAATGCGCCTATTATCCAAGATGATCCTGATGGTCTTGTTGGCTACATGGTGTGGCCAAAATTCGGCTTCGACGCCCAGCTTGACCGAGCGGAGCTAAACGCGGCCCCGTCCGATTCCCTGCGCGCGTGTAAAACAGTACAGGACGTAGTCGCTATCGATTCCCAATGGTGGACCGAACATGGCCGGGGCCGCGAGATGCAGTTCGACTTAGCTGCAAACAGTCGCAGCTGGCGCATTCTGCTAAACTATCTATACGAAGTCCTCCCCCGGCAGGAGATCGAACCATGACGGCCTTGAAGAAAACACCACTTCCCCAGAACAGCGCATACAAGCTGGCGGCGGCTGCGCGCCGCGCAAAGCTGGCATCGATGGCAGAGCCGATATCGGGCGACCTCACACCGTCGCAGGGGCGCATCCAGGTGACGCTGGCAGGCAAGCCCATCAGCCGTGACCGCCAAGCGAAATTGTTCGGTCCTTCTTCAATCGACATCCCAGAGTTCGCCATTTTCCGAAGGCGAAAATCAGCGTGAGTAAGCGGTGAATATGCGGCCAACAGGCCGCTTTTCTTTTGCAACACCCACACTATCAGCTGGCCGCAACGACAGGATTCAAGTCGAGTAATCATGTCCCTTCCCATGCTTCCCCAAGCGGGAACACTGCCTGCTCCGGATCGGCGCACACAAGGATGAAAGTGCGCCCGCTCGGCGCAGCGTAGAATAGCCGCGTCGACTTCCCCCCCACCCCAGCATGCCCAAGCGCGCCCCCATCGGCCCGATCGGCCACGCCTTCCATCCCACCGTGGCGGCCTGGTTCGCCGCGACCTTTCCCGGCCCGACCGAGGCTCAGGCGCAAGCCTGGCCGCTCATCCAGGCCGGGCGCGCCACCCTGGTCGCCGCTCCCACCGGCTCGGGCAAGACCCTGACCGCCTTCCTGGCCGCGATCGACGCCCTGGTACGCCTCAGCGCGCAAGCGCCGCTGCCGGATACGACGCAAGTGCTGTACGTGTCGCCCCTCAAAGCCCTGTCCAACGATATCCGCGTCAACCTGGCCGCGCCGCTGGCCGGCATCGACGCCGAACTGGCCGCGCGCGGCCTGGCGCCGCACGGCATCCGCACGGCCGTGCGCACCGGCGACACCACCGGCGCCGAGCGCAACGCCATGCGCCGGCGTGCTCCGCACATCCTCGTCACCACGCCCGAATCGCTGTACGTGCTGCTGGGTTCCAGCAGTGGCCGCGCCATGCTGGCCCATGTGCGCACCGTGATCGTCGACGAAATCCACGCGGTCGCCGGCAGCAAGCGTGGCAGCCACCTGGCGCTCAGCCTGGAACGCCTCGACGCCTTGTGCGAACGTCCGGCCGTGCGCATCGGTTTGTCGGCCACGCAGAAGCCACTGGCACTGGTGGCCGACTTCCTGGTCGGGCGCGCCGCCGCCGACAGTGAGCACGCC
>CAMLHI010000408.1 GCA_946479705.1 uncultured Oxalobacteraceae bacterium | reverse complement strand
TGCCGCCGGTGGCCGCTGCCACCGAAGCCGTGCCATTGCTGGCCGCGCCGCTGGCGGCGCTACCGCCGCGCGCGCCGTCGCCGCCATTGGCGCCGCTGGCATTGCCGGCCGTGCCGCCGCTGCCGCTGGCCGCCCCGCCGCGGCCGTTACCGCCCATGCCGCTGGCGGCCGCGCCGCCATTGCTGTCGCCGTTATTGGTGGCGACATTGCCGATATTGTTGGTGTTGTTGTTCGCTACCGTGCCATTGAGGGCGCTGGTGGCGGTGGCCGACGAGGTATTGAAGGAATTCGCCACGCTGGAGCTGGCCGTCGAGCCGTTGTTGGCCGCCGCCGCGCCGGTGGCCGACGCGCGGGCGTTGCCGCTGCTGGTGTTCTTGCCGGTGCTGTTGTCGTTGTTCTGGTTACTCTTGCTCGAATTATCCTGCGAGGCCGAGGCCATGTCGCTGGCGGCCACCGTGCCGCCGGACTGGTCGACGCCGCTGGTGGCCGTCTGCGTGTTGTTGCCCGCGACGTCGCCGGCCGTATTGTTCGGCTCGACAGCGAAGGCCGAGATGCTGACAATCATGGCGATTGCCGCTGCAATTTTAGTTTTGTTCATATGCCCCTCCAGTAAGTGATTTGGTGCAGACGCCACGACGGCGACGCCTGCTCAGTCCAGCAATTTGAGTGCCAACCCGACAATTGACGCTAAGTCATTGATTTACTGGCAATGCGCGCGGCAAAGGCGGTCATTTACACGAGGAGATTGCCAATTGAACAGTTATGCAAGGTGCATGTCACGTAAATGTGACAGTAAGCCGTTCTTGTCAGCAAACATGTGTCACTTTCCCCCCTGGCGGCGCGGCCCCGCCCGAACGGCGCCAGCGCGGCAGTCAAGCGCCTGCCGCGGCCGCCGCACTGTCCCAAATTTGTGACACCACGCGCGCCGGGACTGGCTTGCCGGCCTGCCATCCTATTTGCCGCAAGGCCTTTTTGATAGAATGGCTTTCTTGCGCACCACGAGAAGGAAGCACCATGTCGATCACCACCGGCTTTTCCGGCAGCCTGTTTGTCGTCGCCGCGCCTTCCGGCGCCGGCAAGTCCACCCTGGTCAACGCCCTGCTGGCGCTGGAACCGGGCATCAAGCTGTCGATCTCGACCACCACCCGCCCGCCGCGTCCGGGCGAGCAGCACGGACGCGAATACTATTTCACCAGCGCCGAGGATTTCGTCGCGCGCGCCGATGCCGGCGAATTCCTGGAATGGGCCGAGGTGCACGGCAATTATTACGGCACCTCGCGCCTGATGGTCGAACAGCAGATGAAGCTGGGCACCGACATCCTGCTCGAGATCGACTGGCAGGGCGCGCGCCAGGTGCGCAAACAGTTTCCGCAGGCCGCCGGGATCTTCATCCTGCCGCCCTCGATCGATGCGCTGGAAGAGCGCTTGAAGAAGCGCGGCCAGGACGAACCGCACGTGATCACCCGGCGCCTGCTGGCCGCCGGCGGCGAGATCGCTCACGCTCCCGAGTTCGAGTATGCTATTATCAATGAAGAGTTCAACGTCGCCTTGTCGGAGATGAGCGCGATTGTCAGAGCGACACGCAGCCGTTTTGCCCAGCAGGCTGCGCGTAACGCCTCGCTATTTGCCCAGTTGGGTATCCACGCGCAGCAATCGTGACACGGCAGGTCCCCGGCACATTCGCTAAAACATTTGGAGTAAACATGGCCCGCATTACCATCGAAGATTGCCTGAAGAACATCCCTAACCGCTTCCAGCTGACCCTCGCCGCGACCTATCGCGCCCGTCAGTTGTTGCAAGGCCACACCCCGAAAGTCGAAGCCAAGGACAAACCCACCGTCGTCGCCCTGCGCGAAATCGCCGCCGGCAAGGTCGGCCTGGAAATGCTCAAAAAGGTTCCGATGTAATTGTTGTTGGTGCTGCTTCAACGCGTGCCGGATTCAGTGTCAACCCGCCATTCTGGTATTCTTTCGTCACACTGCGGCTGATTGACTTTGCGTATGAACCTGACTACTCCGGACACGACTCCCGCAGGCACGCCCAAGACCCGGGCCAGCCGCACCGGCAAGCCGCACGACCCGGCGCCGTCGGCGGTGGCGCCCGGCGTCGCCTCGGTCAGCCAGCTGACCGTCAAGCTGGCCGCCTACCTCACCCCGTCCGAACTCAAGAAGGTCAAGGAAGCCTACCGCTTCTCTGACGAGATGCACCTCGGCCAGGTGCGCAAGTCGGGCGAACCGTATATCTCCCATCCGATCGCGGTCGCCGAAATGTGCGCCGACTGGAAGCTCGACGTGCAGGCCATCCAGGCCGCCCTGCTGCACGACGTGATGGAAGACCAGGACGTCAAGAAGGAAGAGCTGATCGAACGCTTCGGCGCCCCGGTCGCCACCCTGGTCGACGGCCTGTCCAAGCTGGAAAAAATCGAGTTCCAGAGCCAGATCGAAGCGCAGGCGGAAAACTTCCGCAAGATGCTGCTGGCCATGGCTTCCGATGTGCGCGTCATCCTCATCAAGCTGGCCGACCGCCTGCACAATATGCGCACGCTCGAGCACATGACGCCGGCCAAGAAGCGCCGCATCGCCGCCGAGACGATGGAAGTGTATGTGCCGATCGCCCACCGCCTCGGCCTGAACAATATCTACCGCGAGCTGCAAGACCTTTCCTTCGCCCACCTGTATCCGCTGCGCTACCGCACCCTGTCCAAGGCCGTCAAGGCGGCGCGCGGCAACCGCCGCGAAGTGGTCAAGAAAATCCTCGAATCGGTCAAGAACACCCTGGCCGTGGCCGGCCTGCAGGCCGAAGTCTACGGCCGCGAAAAGACCCTGTACGGCATCTACAAGAAAATGCGCAGCAAGCACCTGTCGTTTTCCCAGGTGCTCGACGTGTACGGCTTTCGCGTCGTGGTGGATAATTTCGCCAACTGTTACGTGGCCCTGGGCACCCTGCACAGCCTGTACAAGCCCATGCCGGGCAAGTTCAAGGATTACATCGCCATCCGCAAGCTCAATGGCTACCAGTCGCTGCACACCACCCTGATCGGCCCCTACGGCACCCCGGTCGAATTCCAGATCCGCACCCAGGAAATGCACCACACCGCCGAGTCCGGCGTGGCGGCGCACTGGCTGTACAAGAACAATGAATCGAACCTGTCGGACCTGCAGCAAAAGACCCACATCTGGCTGCAGTCGCTGCTCGACATCCAGCAACAGACCGGCGACTCGGCCGAGTTCCTCGAACACGTCAAGGTCGACCTGTTCCCCGACTCGGTCTACGTGTTCACGCCCAAGTCCAAGATCATCGCCCTGCCGCGCGGCGCCACCGCGCTCGACTTCGCCTACACCATCCA
>CAMLHI010000407.1 GCA_946479705.1 uncultured Oxalobacteraceae bacterium | reverse complement strand
TGCGCCGCCTGTTCGCCGAAGGCGCCTTCTCGCAAGCCTTCGTGCCGATCCTGTCCGAATACAAGGGCAAGGGCAGCCACGAGGAGACCCGCGTGCTGGTCGACCACGTGGCCACCGTACTGCTGTGGTCGACCGTGCTGGTGACCTTGCTGGGCATCATCGCCACGCCCCTGCTGCTGCTGTGGATCGGCAGCGGCCTGAAAGACACCCCCGGCGCCTTCGAGAGCTCGGTCTTCATGACGCGCCTGATGTTCCCCTACATCGCCTGCATGTCGCTGGTGGCGCTGGGCGGGGGCGTGCTCAATACCTGGCGCCAGTTCAAGATTCCAGCCTTCACCCCGGTGCTGCTGAACGTGTCCTCGATCCTCGGCGCGACCGTGCTGGCGCCGCGCCTGGAACACCCGATTTTCGCCATGGCCATCGCCGTGATCGTCGGCGGGGTGCTGCAGCTGGGCGTGCAAGTGCCTTCCCTGATCAAGATCGGCATGCTGCCGCGCATCCATCTCAATGTCGCCGCCGCGCTGCGCAATCCCGGCGTGCTGCGCATCCTGCGCAAGATGGGACCGGCGGTTTTCGCCGTCTCGGCCGCCCAGATCAGCCTGCTCATCAACACCAGCATCGCCGCCTCCTTGCAGGCCGGCAGCGTCACCGCCCTCACCTATGCCGACCGCCTGATGGAATTTCCCACGGCGATGCTGGGCGTGGCCCTGGGCACGGTACTGCTGCCCAGTCTGGCGAAAGCCAATACCGAAGGCGACACGGCCGAATATGCCTCCCTGCTCGACTGGGGCATGCGCCTGACCTTCATGCTGGCCTTGCCCGCCGCGGTCGGCCTGGCGGTGCTGGCCGAACCCATGATCGCCACCCTGTTCCACTATGGACAATTCAAGGCCGCCACCATCCACACCGCCGCCCTGCCGCTGATGGCCTACGCGGCCGGCCTGCTCGGCATCATCATGGTCAAGACCTTGGCGCCAGCCTTCTACGCGCGCCAGGAAGTGCGCACACCGGTCAATATCGCCGTGGGCGTGCTGGTGCTGACCCAGCTGATGAACCTGGTCTTCGTGCCCTTGCTGGGGGTGGCCGGACTGGCCTTGTCGATCGGCATGGGCGCCTGCGTCAACGCCACCCTGCTCTACACCGGCTTGCGCATGCGCGGCATCGTCACGCCGCGGCCGGGCTGGCTGCCGTTCTTCCTGAAACTGAGCGCGGCGGTCGCCCTCATGGGCGCCGCCTGCCATGTCGCCGCCGCCCAATTCGACTGGGCCGCGCTGCAAAAGCATTCCCTGCTGCGCGGCTTGCTTCTGCTCGGCATTATCGGCGTGGGCGCGGCAGCCTATTTCGCCGGCCTGTTCGCGATGGGATTCCGGCTGGCCGACGTCAAGCGCATCAGCCGTTAGGGTTGAGCGCTTACCAGTCGGAGAAGGGCTTGCCGTTGCGACCGGTGCCGGATGCGCCGCTGCGGATGCTGTAGACCGTGCCCTTGGTGGCGTCTTCCGGCGGGACGATCTGCCAGGTGGTGGTGCTCTCGGTGATCGGGTCCATCGGGATGCTGCGCAGGTATTTTTTCTCGACCAGCTGCTCGAGCGACTCTGGATACCTGCCAGTGTCGGCATAATACTGGTCGATCACCGTGCGGATGTTGCGCAGGTTGTCGGCCAGGATGGTTTCCTTGGCACTGTCGATGCTGGGAAAAAAGCGCGGCACGGCCAGGCTCAGCAGCAGCGCCACGATGCCCAGCACCACCAGCAGTTCGATCAGCGTAAATCCGGCACGTTTGGTCTTCATCACCACTTCCTGTAAGGCACGTCGTTCAGGCCGACGCGCGGCGACAGCGAATACACATCGTAGACGTCCTCGCCCTCCTTCGGCTCGTCGGCTTCGCTGGCATAGCTGCGCTTGCCCCAGGTTTCCGCATCTTTCAAGTCGCTGTCTGAATTGAAGGGATCGCGCGGAATGCGGCGCAGGAAATGGATCTTGGCACGTTTCGGACTGCGCTGGTCGGCCACGCCTTCAACCAGAATGTCCAGATCCTTGGGGTAGCCATTGCTGTTGACCACACGCGGAATGCGCCCTTCGTCATAGGCCTTCTTGTAGGCGTCGATGCCATTGCGGATCTCGCGCAGGGCGTGGCGCAATTCCTGCTCGTCCCTGCGCTGGATCGTCACCTGCGCGACCGGCGCCACCAGCGTGCCGAGCATGGCCAGGATCGCCAGGGTCACCAGCAATTCGATCAGCGTAAAGCCCCGCCGGATCATTGCTGCCGGACCTCGGGCGCGGGAATCGGCGTGATGGAAACGCCCGGCTGCGGCACCGCGGGCACCGGCGCCGCCGGTACCGAGACCGGGCCTGGCGCCTGCACCGGCGCGGCCAGCGGCAAGGCCGGGGCCGCCGGAACAGGGGCAGGCTGGGCAGCCGGCGCCGGGACTTGCGCGGCGGGCGACGGCGCAGGCGCAGGCCCGGCCACCGGACCAGGCACCGGTCCAGGATGCACCTGCCCTGGCACCGCGGCCGGAGCGGGCACGCGGCCAGCCGGCACCGGCACCGAATCCGGACGGCGGCGGAAGGTGGTTTCCGTGCCGGCGTTGAACTCGGCCGCGGCGGCCGACGGACGCTGGATGTTGCGGATCAGGTGAGGGGTAATCGACAGCACGATCTCGGTCTTGTCATTGCCATCCTTGTTGGTGCCGAACAGGCGCCCGATCAGCGGAAGGTCGCCCAGGAAGGGCAGCTTGGTGCCGTTGCTGCGGTCTTCGTTATTGATCAGGCCAGCGAGCACCTGGTTTTCGCCATCCTTCAGCTGCAGCATCGTGGTGGCCTCGCGCGTACCGATCTGGTAAGCGGTGGTGCCGGTCTTGGTGGTCATCGTGCCGACCAGGTTACTGACCTGCAGGGCGATGCGGATCGCCACTTCATTGTTCAGGTACACAGTCGGCTCGACGTTCAAGGTCAGGCCCACGTCCAGGTAATTGACCGACTCCTGGGCGAAGCCGCCGGTGGCGCCGGGTGAAATCGTGGTGGTAATCGACGGCACCTTTTCGCCGATCACGACCTTGGCTTTTTCCTTGTTGCGCACGCGGATGCGCGGATTGGCCAAGGTGGTCGAATCGCCGTCGGTCTTGTTGGCCGTCAGGGTGGCCGAGACGCCGGACACGCCGATGCCGTCGCGATTGAGCCCGCGCAGCTGGTTGATGGTCAGCGGACCGCTGGCGGCCGAGGTGATCGGCGCCAGGGACAGCTTGTCCGGCCAGGTGATGCCCAGTTCGAGCAGGCGGCTGCGCTTGATCTCCAAAATCTCCACTTCCAGCATCACTTCCGGCTCGGCCACGTCCTGCAGGGCGACCAGGC